>NZ_JAWQJF010000143.1:0-16616 GCF_033447055.1 Sedimentibacter sp. | reverse complement strand
CTTGATCGCAGTGTCCTCCAAGATTTGCAATTGCTATTGTACCATAACTTTTCATTCTGGGAAGCTCATCTTTAATAAAACCTTCAACTCCGGGATTTTGAAGTCCTATACTGTTTATAAGTCCCATTGGCGTTTCCCAGAGCCTTATGCCACTGTTGCCGCTTCTTGGAAGAAGTGTCAACCCTTTGCTGCATATTCCGCCTAATATTGATACGTCGTAAATTTCAGAAAATTCCTCACCAAATCCATACGTTCCTGATGCAGCCAAAACAGGATTTTTAAATTCAAAGCCCATTGCGTTAGTTTTTAAATTAGCCATATACACCTCTAAATTAATTCTTCGCTGGAAAATACAGGTCCATCCTTACAAGCTCTCTTGTTGCCGTTTTTCGTTTCAACTGTGCATCCAAGACAAACACCCATACCGCATGCCATTCTTCTTTCAAGTGATACATAGCATTTTACATTATTTTCCATGCAATTTTTCATTATTATGTTCATCATTATTTCCGGTCCACAGGTTACTACAACATCGTATTTTTTATAATCAATATAATCTGTGACAAATCCTTTTTCACCAATGCTTCCATCCTCTGTCACTACAACAGTTTTATCTGCATATTGTTGAAACAAATTTTCTATATAAACATTATCTTTATCCCTATATCCCAAATAAACATCTACTTTTTTACCCAATATTTTTGTCAAGTATAGAAGAGGTGCAATCCCTATGCCTCCTCCTACTACTGCAATTTTTCCATTTAATTCATCTATGTCAAATCCATTGCCTAGAGGTCCAAATAGTTGAATTTCATCATTTTCCCTCATACTGCTTATTTTAGTTGTGCCAATTCCTTCTGTTCTATATAAAAATGTAACGGTATTTTCATTTACATCATTCACACTTATTGGACGCGGAAGCAAGAATGAATTGTCCAAAGTTTTAAGCATAAAAAATTGTCCAGGCTTTATTTCATCTTTAAATTCAGCTGTGAGCCTGTATATTCTGTTTGATATGTTTACATTTTCTATTATTTTGCTTTTTAATACTTTCATCATACCTCCTAAATATTTGCCCAGATGTCATCTCTCATTCTAAGTGTTTCATTTCGAGCGCATAAACTAAAGTTTTCCTCGCCATCTTCTTCTTTCTTATATGCAAGTAAAATTCCTCTTGAAGAATTAACAACAGCACCGTTGCCATCTGTTAAGTATACAGCAATATCTTCAGCTTTTCCACCCTGAGCACCATATCCCGGTATTAGAAGGAACACTGATTTTAATTTTTTTCTTAAATTTGCTCCTTCTTCGTTATTCGTGCAACCAACAACTGCCCCTATTGAACTAAACCCGCAACTTCCCATATTTTCTTCTGCAAGCTTTTCTATTTTTTCTCCTATAGCTTCATAAAGAGGAACATCTTTTTCATCCTTGATATATTGGAAATCTCTTGCACCCTTATTTGAAGTTCTTACAAGAGCAAATATTCCTTTATCATTTTCTTTAACGTACTTTAAAAATGGCTCAAGACTGTCATTTATACCCATGTAAGCATTTAATGTTACAAAATCTGCTTCAAAATCACCTGTAAAATGTCCTGTTGCATACATTTCTGCAGTTTTAGCTATATCTCCTCTTTTAACATCAGCTATAGATAATACTCCCTTTTCTTTTATATATTTTAAGGTGTCAGAATATGCTTTCAACCCTTCAAGACCAAGAGCTTCATAATATGCTATTTGCACTTTGTAGCATGCTACAACATCATATGTGGCATCAATTATTTCCCTGTTAAAATTATATATAGCTTCCCCTGATGTTTTAAATTTATCAGCAAAATTCTTTGGCAAATAACTGTAATCCGTATCAAGGCCAAGACATACATGACCTTTTTTTGCCACTTGATTAAATAACTTGTCTACAATCATTTTTTACCTCCGTCAACAGTTAAATATATGATTATAGCTGATGAAAATTTCATCAGCTATTAGTTTAATTTTGTTCGTAAGCTGTATCACAGTATACACAGCGATATATCTTCTTTTCTTTGTCTGTCAGCTTGAATTTATGAACAATTTCCTGTTCAACTGATGTAATGCATCTTGGATTTTTGCATTTTACTACATTTTCAATTACAGATGGCAATTCGAGTTTTATTTTCTTAATTATTACACCATTATCTATTACATTGATTGTTATATTAGGGTCTATGAATCCAAGAACTTTAAAATCCATAGTTATATTATCTTCAATTTTTATAATATCTTTCTTGCCGGTTTTTTTACTTTTTGCATTTTTAATTATTGCAACACTGCAATCCATTTTATCCAGGTTTAAATATTGATATATCTGCATTGCTTTCCCTGCTTGTATGTGGTCGATTACCAATCCTTTTTCTACACTATCTATATTCATTATTTCTCCACCCCCAATAATTTAATTATTAATGCCATTCTTACGAACATTCCATATTTAGCTTGTTTAAAATAACAGGCTCTTGGGTCACTGTCAATTTCTACAGATATTTCATTTACTCTTGGTAGGGGATGTAGAATTATCATATCTCTTTTTGCTTTTTTAAGTTTTTCTATATTTAATATATAACTATCTTTCAATCTAATATAATCTGCCTCATTGAAAAATCTTTCTTTTTGAACCCTTGTCATATACAAAACATCAAGGTGTTCCATTACATTTTCAAGTCTTTCCACTTCTTTAAACTCTATTTTGTTTTTAATTAATATCTCTTCTCTTATATAATCCGGTATTCTTAATTCTTCAGGTGATACCAATACAAATTTTATATTTTCATACCTTGATAATGCTTTTATAAGTGAATGAACCGTTCTTCCGAATTTTAAGTCTCCACAAAGTCCTATGGTGAAATTATTTAGTTTACCCTTTAATGATCTTATCGTAAGCAAGTCTGTAAGTGTTTGTGTTGGATGTTGATGTCCCCCATCTCCCGCATTAATAACAGGCATGTCTGTACTCATAGCTGCAACCATCGGAGCACCTTCTTTTGGATGTCTCATTGCTGCAATGTCTGCATAACATGCAATTGTTCTAATAGTGTCTGCAACACTTTCTCCCTTTGCTGCAGAACTTGAATCTGAGGACGAAAATCCCATAACACTTCCGCCAAGTCGAAGCATCGCAGCTTCAAAACTTAACCTTGTTCTTGTACTTGGTTCATAAAATAATGTTGCCAGTATTTTTCCCTTGCATGCATCTGAAAATTTGGCCGGATTTTTTATTATTTCATCTGCTAAATTTAATAATTCATCCAACTCCTCAAGAGATAAATCCATTGGTTCAATTAAACTTCTTCCTTTTAACATTGTTCCTCCTTATTAGCCTCTCTGGACTATTTTAAAGTATTATTCGTTGGGTTAGGGCATACACAGTCTCGTTCACCAATTTATTTGCTCCCTTCGGTCGCATACATTGGGAACTTGTTGCGGTTGACCTACCGCCATTTTTTCTCCCTTCGGTCGAAAAAATGGGGTTAGGACATACAAAAAGTCTTCCGCGCACAGCAAGGAAGACTTAACTTTCTAAGATCAACTTTTCCTTCCCAGCCTCTCTGTGCCAGATTAAAGGTATTTACTTTTTACTAATACTATTACATTTTAAACTGTATGTCAACTAAATTTTTATTTATTTTTATTCTTTGTTTGACGGATTTTCAGCTTCAAAATCAACTTGACTAACTATTTTGGTGATTCTTCTCTCGACCTCACTGCGAGGAAGCCAAACCTGTCTCTCACAAGTTGTGCATTTTATTCTGAAATCTGCCCCAACTCTCAATATCTCCCATTCATAACCACCGCATGGATGTTTCTTTTTTAATCTTACTACGTCTCCAACATTCAACTTCATCGGCATAATTTTACTCCTTTATATCGTAACTACATTGTCTGATCCAGCTATTATATCAACTATATCATACATATTACTAATGATGCCAACCTCTAGTTTGCTTTTAATTTCAAAGAAATCCAGACATGTTCCACATGAAACAATTTTTACTCCAGCATTCTCAAGATTTTTCAAATCATCTAAAGATTCAGAACCTGTCGTTGTAAGGTTAACTCCTGAATTAAGAAATATTAAAAATTCTGGATATGGTTTCCTTTCAGAAATAGCATAAATAAAACCTTTCATTAACATTTTTCCTAAATCATCAGAACCTTTTCCAAGTTTATCTTGACCAAACACATATACTTTATTCTCTTCCTTTATGTTTTGAACATTTTGATGTTCTTGTACCTTTATTACATCATGTTCTTCACCATTATATTTACTGAGATATACATACATTCCATCATTTTTATTTTCTGTTGTTGTTGTATAATTAAGTTTTGATCCAAGTTTAAGTACATTGGATTTTGCTGTTTCATTGTCTACAATAACCGTTATTTCCAACTCCCCGTTATCTACTTCTTTTTTTGTCAGTATTACAGGTTGTGGGCATAATTTACCCCTTACATCAACTATTTTCATTGTTCCTCCTAGTTATCATAAAAACCCTTATACGATAAGTAATTTAATAATATATTATTATCGTAGAATATCTTACTTGATTCTGAATTTAAAACAATTTTAACTAATTCACTTTCCTGCATAAAACTTATTAGTGGTGAACTTAATGCAAATATTAAATACAATAATATAATACATTTTAGTGATCCTGTTATTGCTCCAAACATCCTGTTTGTAATGTTTAATATTGGAAGTTTGAATAATACATTAATGAAATTTGCCAATAATACCAGCACAACATATATAATAAGAAATGTAATTATAAAACTGATTGATCTTATTAAAATCAGACTTATATTATCAACAAAAACCGAAAGAGTATCCGTTTGTGCTGCATCCCCTGAATTTATGATATTACTTACAATATTTTGTAGTCCTGCAGGCAAATTCATCGGGTTTTGAAATATATCTAAAAGACTTTCCGATACCCTACTTTCAAAGAAATCATGTACCCTTACAAACAACTTTGTATTGTTTAATAAAAAGTTCTCCACTATATAATAAAATTCCTTACTTGCAAAAAAGGCAACAACAACCCCTAATGTATCAAAAATTGTTTTTATAAATCCCCTTCTATACCCTTGAAAGCACGAATATCCAGCGAAAATGAGAATAATTATATCAATAAAATTCATTTGTAACCTCCTCGTATCTATTTTTAAGTAAATCCATTACTTTATTTGTCCCTTTACGAGCTTGTCCTTTGATAATATATACATGCTACTATTATCTACAATAAAATCAGAAATTATACCCTCTGTATCTTCATATATTTTATCCATTTTGCTGCTGTGAAGAAGATAAATTATATTATCATTATACACGAATGCTTTGTCGTTGTATATTTTTAAACTATTAACATCCGCCGGAGAGTTCTGAACATCCATGACTTTTCCTTCAAAATTATATGACATCAATTCGTTATTATTATTTTGTTCATACAACATGTATATTCTTTGATTATCTTTATCAATTTCAAAATCCAAAATTTTGTTATAAATGTTGTTTTTCCACATAAGTCTGCCATTCGTATTAAAATAATAAATATTATCGAGCCCAATTACAATTACATTGTTATTTACTATTTGTGTCTTAATTAATATTTCATTCTTAATTTCTGTATTCCATAATTCAACATCATCTAAAAGATTAAAATACAGTGAGTTTATCGGAATCCCATTTTCAAAATTTAATGTTATTAAAGAATACCCCTCAGACTTATCACTTATGGATACTCCTGTTATGATATCTTTAAATATTTTATTGTCTACTACTATCTCATTATTGTCATCCATAACATACAACAAACTTTGTCCTGTACTGTTTCTTGCAATAATGTACGATTCTCCATTTTCACGTGAAACATTTACAATATCGCCTGTAATTTCAGATATTACAAACCTCTGATTGTTTTTATCATACACTTCTATACTGTTTTCCATGCACCTAAAAATATAATTATCCGTTATAAATACTTGCTTTGAGAAAACTGTATTCTCATTTTCCCATGTTTTATTGTTATTATAATCAAAAAATTCTATCTTTTGATTATTGTATGTAACTATTCCACCATTATAAAACTGAAAATCTTCAAGTGTATCAATTTTTGTAATCTCAACATTTTCCATTGTATATACTTTTTTTTCATCCAAAAAAGACAAAATTTCTCTTCCATATGTTAAATATAACATACCGGTTAAAATTAACAAAATTATTAAAATAAATATAATAGTCTTTTTCATATCTTTTCCTTGTTAAAACTTGTTATTATATTATAACAAATATATAATGGCCTTATTAACTTTATTTTTAAAAGCAAGAAAATTTTTTACAATTTTCTTGCTAATTTATTAGTAATTTTTTTCAGTAATTTCTTTCAATGCTTTAGCAGCTGCCATTATTTCTGTCTTTTTAGTAAAAGGTCCAACACTAAATCTTACCGCTCCGATTTTATCTGTACCAATTGTTTTATGTGCCAGAGGCGCACAATGAAGTCCGGGTCTTACGGCTATACCATATCCTGTATCAAGAATATAAGCGACTTCCGACGAATCAATTCCTTCAATGTTTATTGGAACAACTCCGCTTCTGTCTTCAATGCTTTCTGGGCCGTAAATCGTGATTTTAGGGATTTTTCTTACTTCCTTGATGAATAACTCAAGAATATTTTTTTCGTGCCTGCAAATTGATTTTGTGCCCTTGTCTAAAATGTACTTTACTCCAGAATTTAGACCTGCTATGCCTGGTAAATTATGGGTACCCGCTTCATATTTATCCGGTAAGAAATTAGGCTGGTACATACTACTAGATTCACTTCCTGTACCTCCTTCTCGCAACTCCTTCATTTCTACATCACTGTTTATAAGCAACACTCCCGTACCCTGTGGCCCAAGAAGTCCTTTGTGTCCTGGGGCAACAAGAAAATCGATATTTTGTTTTTTAAAATCTATTTCTAAAACTCCCGCACTTTGAGAAGCATCTACTAAGTAAAGCAAATTATTAACTTTACACATTTCCCCAATTTTTTCAATCGGTAAAATTGTTCCGGTTAAATTAGATACATGAGTTGTTACCACAAGTTTTGTATTGCTTCTTATAGCTTTTTCCACATCATCAACTTTTATCGTTCCGTCAGATGAGCATGAAACAATGGTATTTTCAATTCCATATTTTTCAAGTTCTTTTATAGGTCTTAACACTGAATTATGATCCATTGCCGTAGCAATTACATGATCTCCCGATTTTAATATACCCTTTATTGCTATATTTAATCCATCTGTTGCATTAAATGTAAAAATTACCTTCATCGGGTCGTCTAAATTAAATAGCTGTGCCACAAGCTCCCTTGTTTCATAAATTACCCTAGCACCTTCTATAGCCATCGCATGACTTCCTCTGCCCGGGTTTGCTCCATAAACCGTCATAGCCTCCATTACACTTTTATACACTGACTTTGGCTTTGGATATGTTGTTGCCGCATTATCTAGATAAATCATATTTTCACCCCTATTTTATTTTTATCCATATATTATTTAACATTGAACATCAATTTCATACTTATATAATAGTTCATTTATTTCGGTACTTCAACCATTATTTATCTTCGTATACTATCTTCCCGTTACAAATTGTATATTTAATTTTTCCACTGAGTTCCTTTCCTAAAAAAGGTGAATTGCTGGATTTAGAATAAAATTTATCTACAGTCCATTTTTCATTTAAATCGAAAATCACTAAATCCGCTTTTGATCCTACTTTAATTTTACCTGATTTCAAACTGTACAATTTTGCCGGATTTATTGTCATTTTTTCTAAAAGCTTAAGAAGTGATAGATGGTTTTCATTCACCAGGTATGTAATTCCAATTTATAACGCTGTTTCTAAACCAATGATTCCACTTGGTGCTTTTAAAAATTCACGATTCTTTTCTTCCTTGCTGTGTGGCGCATGATCAGTAGCTATTATTTCAATTGTATTATCTTTAAGGCCTTCAATTATTTTCATTCTGTCTTCTTCTGTTCTCAATGGAGGGTTCATTTTTGCATTTGTTTCATATTTAAGAACATCATCCTCTGTGAGAGAAAAATGGTGAGGTGAAGCTTCTGCAGTTACATTTACACCAATTGATTTTGCATATCTTATAATATCAACAGATGAGCCTGAACTCAAATGTTGTATATTTATTCTAGCTCCTGTAGAACCGGCGATAACACAATCCCTTGCAACCATAACGTCCTCTGCAACATGTGATGCCCCTTGTATACCTAACTTTTCTGAAACTTTTCCTTCATTTATTCCGGGAGTTTTAACTAATTTCGGATCTTCTTCATGAAAACTTAATGGAACATTTAATCTTTTAGCTTGTTTCATAGACTCCACAACAATGCTGCTATCCATTATTGGATATCCATCATCGGTGAAGCCAACTGCTCCTGCTTGTTTTAATCCTTCCATATCAACTAGTTCAATACCCTTCAAACCAACGGTGATAGTTGCTGTCTGAAGAACATTAATTGGCGATTTCTCACATTCTTTAATTATGTACTCCAACGTATCTTTGTTATCAACAGGAGGATTAGTGTTAGCCATACAAACTACTGTTGTAAATCCTCCCCTAGCTGCTGCCATTGAACCTGTCTGTATATCTTCTTTATAAGTAAATCCGGGATCTCTGAAGTGCACATGTACATCAATTAAACCAGGAGCCACTATTTTTCCTCCTGCATCAATAACAGTGTCCATCCCATTAATATTAATATTATTTTCAATTTTTATTATTGTATCACCTTGAATTAATATATCAGTTATTTCGTCTTTTTTAGATTCAAGATCTATCACTCTTCCGTTTTTTATAAGCATCATCTTTATCACCATATATTATTCGCATTTATTCTACGTGTATTATATCACATAGCAAGAATATCAAAAAGAAAAAATGTGTTTAAAACCTTTAATTATAATTACTTTTATTTATAATTATATTATTTCTCCTCAATTAATTTTTGTTTTATGGTAATATGTTATTATTAAATGTTTGGAGGAAGTTATGATTAAAGCTGCAATATTTGATTTGGATGGCACTTTGCTTGATTCAATAAAAGATCTTGAAGATGCGTGCAACTACGCACTGTCTCATTTCAATATGCCACATGTTAATTCACAAAGATATAAATTACTGTTAGGCAAAGGACGACGAAAAATAATTGAAAGCATTGTGGGAGAGTTTTTTGGTAATGACGAAGAAAAAATAATTGATGAATTTCTATCATATTATAATGAATATTATTCTTCTCACATGTTTAATAATACAAAACCATATGACGGCATATTGGATATGCTTGATTATTTAAACAGCAACAATATAATAACTGCTGTTTTATCCAATAAACCCCACGATTTTACACAATCACTTGTTTCCCATTTTTTTAAAGACAAAATAAAAATTGTTTATGGACTTCAAAACGGATACGAAGCAAAGCCAGACCCTTGCACTTTACTGGAAATTATAAATATTCTTGGATTAAAAAAACATGAATTAATTTATATCGGCGATACAGAAATTGATATTCAAGTTGCAAAAAATGCAAATGTAAAATCTTTAGGAGTATTATGGGGATTTAGAACTGCATCACTTTTAGAAAGTGAAGGAGCTGATTACATTGCATCAACAATTGACGAAATGAAACAGATTATTATCAACAATTAAATAAGAATTTGTTAATAACTTTTATATTTTTCTAAAAAAAATCATTGTACTTTACAATGATTAATCTTCAAGTTTAAAAATATCCAAAATTCTATTTAAATCTTCATTACTTGTATATTCTATTTCTATTTTACCTTTATTTTTATTCTTCTTAATATTTACTCTTGAAGAAAACCTATCTGTGAGCATTTCTTCAATATAAGCTATATACTTATCCTTTTCAGGAACAATTCTTCTTCCCGTCTTCCTATTGTCTCTAACTAATTTTTCAACATCTCTTACGCTTAAATTTTCTTTTATAATTCTGTCAGTCATTGCTATTTGCTTTTCTAAACTTAAACTAATTATAGCCCTTCCGTGTCCGGCAGAAATTTCATTTGTTACTATCTTATTTTTTACATAATCATCAAGATTTGTTAACCTCATAATATTTGTTACATATACCCTGGACTTTCCAACTATGTTTGATACTTCTTCCTGGGTTATTCCATACCTGCTCATTATATATTCGTAAGCATGTGCTTCATCTATAGGATTTAAATTTTCTCTTTGTATATTTTCAATCAGGGCTATTTCCGAAGCATTTTTATTTTCAATATCTCTCACTATGCAGGGAATATTTTTAATATCGGCATTTTTACAGGCTCTCCATCTTCTTTCACCTGCAATAATAGTATAAATATCTCCATCTTTTCTTACAATTATAGGCTGAATCACTCCATATTTCTTAATGGACTCCGAAAGCTCTTCAAGCTTATCTTGCTCGAATACTTTACGAGGCTGATTTGAATTTGGACATATCAGATTTGTATCTATATCTTCTATCCTTTGAATATCTTCTTTTTCTAAATCCTCTGGTATTAATGCTGACAAACCCTTGCCCAAAGCTTTTCTCTTTATAGCCATACTGACCTCCCTAATTGTTTCTGATAATTTCTTCTGCAAGCTTTATGTACGCCATGCTTCCTTTTGATTTTTCATCATAAATCATTATTGGCTGCCCAAAACTTGGAGCTTCTGCTAATCTTACGCTTCTTGGAATTACTGTTCTATACACTTTATCTTTAAAATATTTTTTAACTTCTTCCACAACTTGCACCGAAAGATTTGTTCTTCCGTCAAACATATTAAGTACAACACCTTCAATATCAAGTTTAGTATTTAAATTTTTTTTCACTAATTTTACAGTATCTATAAGCTGCCCAACACCTTCCAACGAATAATACTCACATTGAATTGGTATCAATACTGTATTTGAAGCTGTAAGTGCATTTAAGGATAATAAGCCCAGTGATGGCGGACAATCAATTATAATAAAATCATACTCTTTATCAATCAAGTTCATTTTTTCTTTTAACGTTTTTTCTCTGTGCTTTGTATTTGTAAGCTCAATTTCAGCCCCTGCAAGCTGTATATTGGCAGGCACCAAATCCAAATTTTCAATTTCCGTCTTACATATAATTTTATTAATGTCATAATCCTCAATCAAAACATCATAAATTGTATATTCCAACTCATTCTTGTTAACACCAAAACCGCTTGTTGAATTTCCCTGAGGATCAATGTCGATACTTAATACTTTTTTACCTCTCAACGCTAATGCTGCGCACAAGTTAACATTTGTTGTTGTTTTTCCTACACCGCCCTTTTGATTGAATACGCTTATCACTTTAGCCATTTAATCACCTTCTATATGCTTTTTTTCGGAATTTTTACCTTAATTTCTATAAATTCATCAGATTCTTCCTGCTCAAATTTAGCATCTATACCTGTTTTTACTATTTCATTGTAAGCATTTTTTATAGTATTTATATATATTTTGTAATTAATGAAGTTTCTCACATAACGCTTGTCCTTCATTTTTTTATAATTTAAATCTTCAGCTATTGAATTTACAAGTTTTTCTGTTTCACTTACATTTAAATCTTTCTTTATAACTTTATCAACTACACTTAAAAGAAGATCTTCTTCATCAATTTTTAAAAGTGCTCTTGCATGACGTTCACTTAAATTTCCTTCCCTGAGTTTTTGTTTTACAGACTCCGGCAATTTCAAAATTCTCATTTTGTTTGCAATTGTTGATTGGGATTTCCCCAACTTTTCTGCTAATTGAGTTTGATTTAAATCAAAATCTTCAATCAATCTTTCATAAGCCATTGCTTCTTCAATAAAATCCAAATCTTCACGCTGCAAATTTTCAATTAAAGCCATTGCAGCAGATTCTTCATCTTTCACTTCAATAACTACTGCAGGTATTGTTTCCATATTTAATAATTTAACTGCTTTAAAACGTCTTTCTCCAGCTATAATTTCATAAATATCATCATAAATTTTTCTTACAGTTATAGGCTGTATCACGCCATAATTTTTTATGGAATGACTTAACTCTTCCAAAGCCTTGTCATCAAAAACTTTTCTAGGTTGATTTTTATTTGGAATTATTTTGTTAACATCTATATTAAATATATTGCTTGTCAAGAAATTCTCCCCCTTAAAACAAGATTTTATTGAATATTTTATATCAATGGATCTTTACTTGGTTTTCCCGCTTTTCTCGGATATTTATTATTCATTTGTTCAAATTTTTCTATAATGACTATTTTTCTTACAATATCAGTTCCAGGCAGACATATTTCTTTTATTTCTTTAACATTGCCTCCAAGTTTATTTATTGCGCTTTCGGAATCTTTGATTTCCTGGGAAATATTTTCACTTTTGTAAGCAGCAAAATAACCACCTACTTTAACAAACGGAAGACAATATTCACTTAAAACATTAAGTGGTGCTACAGCCCTTGAAACACATATATCAAACTTTTCTCTGTATTTTATATTTTGTCCGAAATCCTCAGCTCTTCCATGGATTAATTCAACATTTTTTAGTTCAAGTACTTCTGCTACTTCTGATAAAAAATCAATTCTTTTTCTCAAGCTGTCCAAAAGAGTGACTATATAATTATCATTTACAATTTTGAGAGGAAATCCAGGAAATCCTCCACCTGTTCCTACATCAATAATACTTTTCTTTTCATTAAAATTTTCTTCATTTAACAATAAAACACTATCTAAAAAATGTTTTACATAAATTTCTTCATCATCTTCTATTGAAGTGATGTTGATTTTTTGATTCCAATCTTTTAATAAATCCCGGTATTTTATAAATTTATTTTCAGTTTCAGAGCTGTAGGGTAATTTCAGCTGCTTAAAACCCTCTTCCATTGTTTTAATCAACATTTTCTCCTTTATAACTTCTTGATTATTTTTTTAATTTATTATAATAATTTAACATAGAGAACTTCGTGATTTCTATATTTGTTTTTTAGAATTATATGTCATTAAATAAATCAACAAAACATTTATATCTGATGGCGAAACTCCAGATATTCTAGAAGCCTGACCAATTGAATCCGGTCTGATTTTCTTTAATTTCTGCCTTGCTTCTAACCTTAAACTACCAACCTGGTCATAGTCAATTTCATCAGGAATTTTTTTATTTTCAAGCTTTTTAAATTGCTCAACCTGCTGTATCTGCTTAGAAATGTATCCTTCGTATTTTATAACTGTTTCTACATAATCCTTAATTTCTTTATTTAAATGTGGTCTATCTTTATCAAGCTGTTCAGTATTATCATAATTCAGTTCTGTTCTCCTTAAAAGTTCATAAAGACTTATGGGCATTTTTAAGCTTACGCTGTTTATACTTTCCAATATTTGATTTACTTCAGCTTTCGGAGTTATTTTTATATTTTTTATACGTTCAATTTCTTGTTCTATTTTATGTTTTTTAGTTATGAATCTTTTATACCGTTCTTCTGTAACAAGGCCTATTTCATATCCTTTTTCTGTAAGTCTTTCATCTACATTGTCTTGTCTTAAAAGAAGTCTGTATTCAGCTCTTGAAGTCATCATACGGTAAGGTTCATTGGTTCCTTTTGTTACCAAATCATCAATCAATACCCCAATATAAGCATCCGAGCGTTTCAAAACAAGCGGTTCTCTATTTTTCAAGTTCATTGATGCGTTAATTCCTGCAATTAATCCTTGAGCTGCAGCTTCTTCATAACCTGAGCTTCCATTTACCTGTCCTGCAAAAAATAAATTTTTAATATTCTTCATTTCCAAACTGCTTTTTAGCTGAGTGGGATTGATGCAGTCATATTCTATCGCGTAAGCAGGTCGCATAATTTCTGAATTTTCCAACCCTATCATCGTTTTATACATTTCAATTTGAACCTCAAACGGCAATGATGAAGACATTCCTTGAACATACATTTCCTTAGTATCCAATCCTTCAGGTTCAACAAACATTTGATGTCTTTCTTTATCTGAAAATTTAACAACTTTATCTTCTATTGAGGGACAGTATCTTGGTCCGACACTTTTGATGATCCCCTCATACAATGGTGATCTGTTTAAATTATTTCTAATAATTTCATGTGTTTTTTCAGTGGTATATGATATATAACAAGGTACTTGTTCAATGTTTATTTCATCAGTCATAAATGAAAAAGGAATTATTTCCTCATCTCCCAACTGAATTTCCATTTTTTCATAATTAATTGAATCCGAATGTACTCTAGCGGGAGTGCCTGTTTTAAACTTTACCAAATCTATACCTAAATCCATCAAAGATTGTGAAAGTTCATTAGCAGGTGCTAATCCAATAGGTCCTGATGGATAATTTACTTCTCCGATATATATTCTTCCCTGAAGATATGTTCCGGACGTTACAATAACAGCTTTAGTTTCATAATATGATCCAAGCATTGTGATTACATTAAAACTTCCATCACTGTTAATTGTAATTTTTGTAGCCTCCAACTGCAAAAGTTTAAGATTATTTTGATCTTCTATAACTTTTTTCATCTCAGTATGGTACTTATTTTTATCAGCTTGAGCTCTCAACGAATGAACTGCCGGCCCTTTAGAACGGTTCAACATCTTGCATTGTATCATAGTTTTATCTATATTTAAAGCCATTTCTCCGCCTAACGCATCAATTTCCCTAACAAGGTGCCCTTTTGCAGTTCCTCCTATATTAGGATTACACGGCATCATGGCTATTGAATCAAGACTCATTGTAAGCATAACTGTTTTCATGCCAAGTCTTGCAGCAGCCAAAGCTGCTTCACAGCCTGCATGACCAGCTCCTATAACTACCACGTCAACTTTTTCTGCAAGAAATTCTTTTACTTTGTCTTCCATTTTTATGCCTCTTTCCTATTTACCTATGCAAAATTCATTGAATATTTTATCAACTAAATCATCACTCACAGATTTTCCAACAATAAGTCCTAATTGTTCTATTGCTTCTTTTAGATCTATTTCAATAAAATCTATGGTCATTCCGTTATTTATGGATTTTAATACTTCATCTAAACTATTTTTTGCATTTATAAGCAAATTCTTATGCCTTACATTATTTATTATCAAATCATTGCTTACATTTATTGTGCCTTCAAAAAACATTTGGCTTATTTTTTCAATTATTTCATCTAAACCTTGATTATTTAATACTGATATATTGATAATTTCTTTTTCAATATTTCCATACTTGCTTAAGTCAAGTCTATTTTCAAGATCTGTTTTATTTTTTATATAAATAACTTTTTTATTTTTTATATATTCTAATATTTTTTCATCTTCTATTTCAATCTCTTTAGACGAATCAAAAAGCATTATAACCAAATCCGCTTCATCTACTTTTTTAAGAGCTTTTTCAACTCCTATTTTTTCAATTTTATCGTCTGTATCTCTAATGCCGGCTGTATCAATTATTCTTAACGGAACACCTTTTATATTCACATATTCTTCTATTGTATCTCTTGTTGTTCCAGGAATTTCTGTAACTATTGCACGATTTTCATTTAAAAGAAAATTCATTAAAGAAGATTTTCCTACATTTGGCTTTCCAAGTATTACTGTCTTTATGCCTTCTTTAAATATTTTTCCTGTGTCAGCTGTTTTAATTAACCTGTCTAGTTTATTTACAATTGTTTCACTTAACTCTTTTACATTTCCAATTGTTATTTCATCCTCGTCATATTCGGGAAAATCTATATTTACTACTATATTCGCTAACAAGTCCATAATTTTCTCTATAATTTCATTTATTTCTTTCGACAATCTTCCTTCTAAATGATTTACAGAAATTTCATGACTTGATTCCGTTTTTGAATTTATAATATCTATTACAGCTTCAGCTTGAATTAAATCTATTCTTCCATTTAAAAATGCCCTTTTTGTAAATTCTCCTCTTTCGGCCAATCTGCATCCGTGAAGCAACACCGTTTCCAATATTTTTTTTGCAGAAATTATACCTCCATGACAATTTATTTCAATTATGTCTTCCATGGTATAGGTTTTAGGCGCATTCATATAAGATATCAACACTTCATCTATAATTTTATTGTCTTTATCAACAATATATCCATAATGAAGAAATCTTGGTTTTAAATTTATGCTCTCTTTTTTGTTTTTACTTTTTGTTACAAAAATTTTTTCTGCAACATTTAATGCATTATCTCCGCTTATTCTTATTATATTTATACCTGCATTGCCCGGAAATGTTGCAATAGCAGCTATTGTATCACTGTTCATTTTACCACCGCATCTTTCTGTTCTTTGTCAACACATTTATTTTACATTAATTTTGCATAAATGTACATAACTATTTAAATAGCACAATTAAATTTTCATAATAACAATATATCATTTACTATCTACAATATAATAAAATAAAACCCGGATATCCGGGTTATATAACTTTAACAATTTATTTTAAATCTATGACAACTTTTCTGTAAGGTTCATCTCCCTCAGAATAAGTTATAATGTCCGCTTCATCCTGCAAAGTTGAATGTATT
>NZ_JAWQJF010000142.1:0-11286 GCF_033447055.1 Sedimentibacter sp. | reverse complement strand
TTATTTTTATTATCGATTCGAACACCTGCTGGCCACACTTTTCTAGTATTTATTGTATAGAAATCCGTTTTAAGAAATTTTATAGCTTTTAATATATTTTCATGTGTAGGTTTTTCAGGAAATATTGGACGCCCTATACAATTACTGCATTTTCCACAGTCACGAGCAGTTTCATCATTCAATTCATTTGCAGTAAATTTCATATAACAATCTTTTATGTTTATAAATTCATTCATCCTATCCAATTCTTGTTTTCTAATATTAGTTATATTCTCACTATACTGCATATCTGGTTTCCATTGAGCTATTGACTTATAATAAAATGTTTTTTCTTTATATATATCACCATTAATTAAAAGATACTTAATGGCTTTATCAAATCTTCCATTTGATATATTTAATAAATTCAGTATTTTTCCCTTAGTCATTCCATCATTACTTTCAAGTAATTTTATTATATCATCCATTTCTTTGTAAGTTGGAAAAGCTGTATCCCTAAAATATTTTGTTATATCATCATCTTCGATTCCTGCAAGTAAAATGGCATAAGCCCTATCTAGTGATCTTCCAGCTCGTCCTATTTGTTGATAATAACTTACAACATTACCAGGTTTTTGAAAGTGAATAACAAAACTAATATCTGGCTTATCAATTCCCATACTAAACGCCGTTGTAGCTACAATTACTTTTATTTTATTTCTCATAAATATATCGACTATTCTTAAACGCTCATCTCGTCCTTCATCTTTATTAGACTTTATACCTGAATAGTAAGCATATGCGGATATTCCATTTTCATTTAACCATTTAGATACTATATTACAGTCATTTTTAGTTAAGCAATAAATAATGCCTGTGCCATTAATTTTATTTATATTTTCAATCAGCCAAGCTAATCTCTCTTCTTTGCTGTCTAAATGAATTACTTGAATCACCAAAGATTCCCGAGTTAATGGTCCTCTTTGTACTAGTATATCATTTCCTAATTGCTGTGTCACATCCTCAATTACACGATTATTTGCTGTTGCAGTTGTAGCAAGTAAAGGTACATTATTAGGTAAAAACTTTACAATATTTTTTATTCTTCTGTAATCAGGTCTGAAATCATGCCCCCAATCAGAAATACAATGAGCCTCGTCAATTACCAGCATACCAATTGACTTAGTGATTTTATTCAGAACATTTCTTTGAAATTCGTCATTAGCTAATCTCTCCGGAGCAACAAATAAAACATCAACTTTGTCATGATAAATTTCATCTATTATGTCATCCCAATCATCAGTATTATCAGAGTTTATAGTTCTAGATTTCAATTTAAACTTTTCTGCAGAATCCAACTGATTATTAATCAATGATATTAGAGGACTGATTATTATTGTCAGACCTCTACCTCTATCCCGCAATATTTTTGTACTTAAAAAGTAAATTATGCTTTTACCGCAACCTGTTTTTTGAACAACTAATGCTCTCCTTCCCTGAAGTACGGCTTTAATTGCTTCTAATTGACCATCTCTAAAATCTGCATTTTCCCCGAATGCTTGCTTTAAATATTTCTTTACTTCTACTTCTAAATTACTCATCTTAGCCCCCTAAAATTTTTATTTTTTAACAAATAGTAATTTCATTAGTAATTGAAGTAATATTTTCAAATGTCGGTTCTTAAAAAGTATAATGCTACTTATACTGCAAATTGGATAAAACATTATAAATAATCTTTTAGTAATCCAGCCTCATAATATGCTCTTTGCCAAAAACCTGCCCATTAAATTCAAATCCAAAGCTTTGATACATATTAGTAGCAAAGCTTTCTTATGTACTCCAAGAAATATCTTGTCATGAGACTTATCTTCTTTTATTTTAGCTAAAAGTAACTCCATTGCTTTTTTGCCATATCCCTTTGACTGATGATTTTTATCTATCATCAATCTGTAAATCCAGTATTCACTGTCGTCCTCATCTATGCAATACATAACAAACCCAACAATTAAATCATCATCATATACCGCCATAGGAATGCATTCCGGCTGAACTTTTGATTGTGCAATTGAAACAGCATTTGAAGTTACAAAATCAACCTGCTCCGGAGTAACTTCAAGACTAATACAATCCCAAAAATTATTTCTTGTAATTTCTTTTAGTGTTATCATAATACCTCACATGTTTTTTATATTATAAATACTAATCTTTCTTTAATTCTTTTTAATTCAATACTCTTTTTCCATATAACTTGTTAACTAACGTCTTCATTTCCAATGGTAATATTAAATTTACTTTTGATAAAATATTTTCAGGAATCTCTTTATAATAAGCTTCCGCAATACCTCCGGTTATGCAAGCAAGTGTATCACTGTCTCCACCGATTGATATAGCATTTCTTATTGAATCTTCAAAATTATTTGATTCCAAAAAAGCAATGATTGCCTGTGGAACTGTTCCTTGACAGGATTCATCAAAGTCATACCATTTACGAATGCTGTTTAATCTTTCATTTAAATCATATCCAAATGTATTTTCAATAAATTCTTTTATTTCATGCTTTTCTTTGTTATTTTTAGCCAAATAAATTGCTGCAGCAGTAGCCTGAGCTCCTTTTATTCCCTCAGGATGATTGTGTGTTGCTTCTGCACTTTCCTTTGATTTCAACAAAACTTCATCTAATGTATTATAATAAAAACCAACAGGGCTTACCCTCATAGCAGACCCGTTTCCCCAGCTGTTGTACGGCTCTAGACTGTCTGAATTCCCCCAATATAAAAAATTTACGCCATAATCTTCGTCAGGATACTTTCTAAACCATTTTTTATAACTTTCATTAAATGGTATATTATTTATTATGGCATCAATTGTTGCAATGGTCATAACAGTATCATCTGTAAAATTTGTCGTAACAGTAAATAGTTCAAATTGTTTATGCTTAACATTGTTCCACTCATAAGCAGAACCAATAATATCTCCAATAATAGCTCCTAACACAAAATCACCCCTTGTAATTTCATAATACTTAAATAATTCGCTATTCTGCCTTCAGCCACATTATCTTTTAAATTAAATAATTCACGTCCGTAGAATTCTCTCTTTTCAATGAACTTTTTTGATAATCCATTTTCTTTTTTTCATACAATCTATTTATTTCACTTAATGAATCTTCAAATTCTCCGTATCCTCAAATATTTTCATTTATTATCTTTTTTAGAACCTCAATTGTATCATTCTCATTCTTCAAGCCAATAGAATATAACCTTAACCTCTTATTAATCTGATTCTCTAAAACCCATGATTCTAATACTTCACCAGGCCCAGCAGATATGTCTGAATTATGAGGATATAATAACACAGCGCTTGTAGAATTCTCATATCTCGTAAGATAAGCATACATTTGATAAAGGTCTTCCCTTTTCATCCCATGCCTATGGAAAGAACTGCTGATTCTTTTCCATTTCGTATCAATTATTAATTTTGGTTCACCTTCATATTCTATAACTATGTCCGGCTTTATCGGAAATGATTTATTTGCAGTTTGTTCACTGATTAGCAGCTTGTATCTGTTATCTTGTATTGAAACAAATTGATCTATATTTTTCTTTATAACCTTAGCTATGTATTTTTCAAATAACTCATCCATCTTGAAAAGCAATGAAAATGATTTATTGCTTGCTAATGCTGATGTTGATGAATATGACTTCAAAAACATTTTAGCCAAATAAAAAGCAGGCTCAAATCTCCTATTCATCCTGTTGAATTGGAAAGAATCTAAATCACTATTACTAATGAATGTCTTATCTAAGTTAGAGTAATAAGAAGCACAATATTTTAACTTATTTACAGTTTCAATATTTTTTACTTTAGTTATTAACAATTCAATGGCATTTTTAAATACCATATTTAATTTGTTATTGCTTTCAAATTCTTCATAGCAACAATATAATTTACTATTATTTTTAACCTTATTTTGTATTTGCTCTTTAATAAGAATCTTGCCTTTCTGAAAATATATATTTTCTTCTTTTTGTACATACTCTAGTTGTATTCCCCTTCTTAATTCCTTTTCTAACTTTATCACGAACAGATAGGCAAAGATTTCGAAAATATTCTTTTTAAATATCTTATGGACGCTTAATTCTGAATAATTAATATCCAATTTACCAGATTTAGAAAGCATGTTAATTAACACTTTTCTTGAGCAATCATTATCACCTTCATCATCTGATATACCGACCTTAGGCAAAATTTCAATAGAAAAACTAGGAAGTTTTATAAAACCTACATAATTAATAAAGGTTATATAATTTCTTCCCCATATAATATTATCTTTATTTAAATTTAAATTCTTTACTAAAATATCAAGTTCATGAGCTTGACTGTCAGTAATTGTATTTTCTTCATTACTATCTTTAATATATATTTTATCATAACACTCATGAATTGTAATATGTTTCAATGTTTTCTCCCATTAGATTAAATATTATTAGTTATATTTAAAAAAGCATTAATTGAAGGATTTTCAACAATAGTATACTTAAACTTTGGTTCTAAAACATCCATAAGCTTTTCTCCAAATAAACTACCAGGTTGTACCTCTTCTTTATTTAGAAAGTAATTGTTATCTCCCATCTTACCTGCTCCACCAAGTATTCTCTCAATATTCTCCCAGTTATCATAAAAGTATTCCTGAAGTAGTGGAATTACCTTTTTAATCATTATATCTTTTAACTTTCCAAAATCTAAATCTTTATCCATAAAGTAAGCATGTCCAATAGTATGGTCTCTATCAAGTAAAAATTCTATTCTTTTATTTATTGTTGAAAGAAATTGTGAAACATTAATATCTTCTATATTAACATCTATTAACTCCGGCCTTGGCATGCATTCAATAAATTCAAAACGTCTTCGTATTGCCGTATCTAATAGTGCAATAGACCTATCTGCAGTATTCATCGTTCCAATGATGTATAAATTGCTAGGTACACTAAATGTTTCATTTGTATAAGGCAATATTGCAGTCAGTTCATTTGTTTCGCCTGCTCTTTTATCAGATTCAATTAGAGTAATTAATTCACCAAAAATTTTGGATATATTACCTCTATTAATTTCATCAATAATAAGCACATAATTATCTGTTTTATTATTACTACCACTATTTTTAGTTATTAACTCACGGATATTTTCAATTATTAAGTCTTGAGTTGCAAACATATATATAGCTTGCTGAGATAGCACCTTATTTTTTAAAAAATGACTTACAGGAATAGGATCGCCTGAAAAAAGCCATTTAACTTTACGGAAATGACAAAATGTAATATCTGTGTCTTGATCAAAATAATAATCTCCATCAACCTTTGCAATGGCTCTAATCTTATGATTGCCGCTGGAAATTAATATTAAGTCCCCTTTATTCATCCAATTTTTAAATCTTTCGATTGCTTCAATATTGAAATCATTGCTTTTTCTGTCAGGATTAGATGATAAAAATTTTTCTCTTACTTTGGCTTTATCATCACAATCTTTATAATCTATATCTCCACCCCAACCTAGAGATACAACATCTTTTTTAATACAGTACTCAAATATATAGTCTCCGCCTGCAGAGTCATCAACTAATGACATTTTAAAGAAATTTATTTTATCTTCTTTAAAATCATAAGTAGTTATTTTTCCTGATTCCTTTGGTTTAGCAGATTGACATATCTGTTTAAAAATACCATCTCTTGGTGTAAAAGTACCGTTTTCATCACTTCTTAATCCTTCAATAAACTCTTCATATGAATAAGACTGATGAAAAGTACAAAATGCAATTTGACCCTTATTAACAAGGTTCTTATATTCTGCTACTAATTCTGATCTTTTAGTTGGATCATTAATAAGCAACTTATATTTATTATAATCAACTGCCTCTAAAGCCTTATTTATTACGTTATAAGTCTTGCCAGTGCCTGGAGGTCCATATAGTATTAGATTTTTAGGTACGTTCTTATCTTCATTATATAGGCTATTATCGGTCAACTTTCCATCCCCTTTTTTTATAACATTAAATCCAAGCTCAATTAGTTTATTCCTTGCTTCAGCAGCAGTAAAATCATTCGGAGATAACTCAGTACCATTTGCATATTTATTAGCTATAGATATTACATATTTTGGAGGATATAACTTTCCGTTATACTCCAGGTCATATAATACAGAAGCTCTTGATGGTGGTATTCTGTTGGTACTTGTGTTAATTTCATTAATTGCACTTATTATGTTTTCTTTGCTTATGTTAATAGGCATAATATTGTTCCTCCATGTGTGATACTTAATAATAATTCTTTATATATAATTATACATCTATTATTTAGATGCCTTGCGCTAGGAAATAAGCTCAATTTATTCATTGTTTCCTGTTGAGTATTTATTCATAGCCACTTGTAAAATATTATAAAAACTGAACAATAAAATAATTGACTTTCGAATTATCCGTGGTATAATTTAAATAGAAATACAGATGATAAAGTACAAGGTATATGAAGCAGTTGGATTATTTCCTTTTCAGGAAGAATGAAAACTGCGAATTATACCTTCTTTTATTTTATTATGAATATTTTCTATAATCATATAATGCAACAATCTTTCTATATTGCGATTCCATTTTTCTTCTATAATCTCCATCATAAAATTTCTCTTTTAGAAATTGGCTCAATTCATTTAATGGTATTTTGTCGTAATTTTTTTGAATATTTGCTAATTGTTTGGCGTGATGTTTCGGAAAGCATTCTAAAATTTCCTTAATTGAATTGAATTGTGGTTTATCTTTACAATACTCTTTTTCAGTTCTATTAAGATCGATACCAGATATACTTTTTATTATTTTAAAATTATCAGGTAAATAATCTGTAGTAAGACCTAATTTAGACAAATATTTATATATAGGTAAATATGTTTGTCCGCTTATACTTCTAATATTTTTAAATGTTTCATCTATTATTGATAGATTGACTAAATATGGCTTATTATCAAATAGAATATCTTCCATGATATCATTTAAGCTATAGGTTTTGAATCCAATACTAGAAACTGTTTCTAAAGGGCCAAAATAAACGCCTACTTTATCATCACTAATATTTGGATTACTAAGATTACCAACAAAAATATTATTTGTTGCTTCAGTTGTAGCAATAAAATTACAAAACATATCCTGCATTTTTCTTATAACACGTACAGGCATAGAACTATTTATTTTTGAAAGCTCTGTATAAAAATCCATATAATTATTTATGGTAATTTCATTCATAATTATCTTTTTGTTATTGAAAATAATTTCCCTTGTATTTATACTATCTTTTTCTCCAAATGCCGGTTTTATAAATAAAAACTTATTTTTTAAACTACTAAGTTGTTCATTAGATAAACAAAAAGTAATTTCCTCCAGTATTGACCTTATATTTACATCTGAAATACTGTATCCTATAAAAATTATTGGATGTTCAACAAATAACGTTAAAAGTTTTGCTGATAAATATTTAAGTTTTCCAATAAAATACTCATAATCCTCTTTAGTTATTACAATGGTATTAGGCTCCTTATTACTTCCATGTATTTTATAAATATTAAATAGATTGTCTGTGTTAGCAATAAGCAAGCTTTCATTTCCCATTAATACATCAAAGTCCGGGAAAATTTGCTCTAAAATACTATCATAATTTGTAGTAATTATACCGGCTATTTTATTTTGATTATCCTTTAAACAATTCATTTCTTCATATGTAAGTTTGTCATCTTTTATTTTTAATACATTAACCTTTTTAGAAATGTAAAATTTAAAAGGATCGTATCCATTTTCTATTATTAATTTCACTTCATCATCATGAAATATTTTTAAAATAAAATTTTGATCAGAATAGAATCGGTCATTAAATTGGTTTCTTATTTGTGATGCTAAAGAAGGATTCAAATTATACTTTTTTTCATCAGGTTCCAGATTTGCAATATCTTGTCCTATCTCATGCTCAACTTTTCTAACAAAAAACTTATATTCCATTTCAGTTTTATCGTTTAATTCTGTCCATATTTCTTTTAACAAGCCATCCCAAGATGGAGCAGTTGAATATCTAATAGATAAACCTGTTCCAATAAATAAGGCAATTGAGTAAAAGATGACACTATTTGAGCTATTTCATTTTTAATTCTATCCTCCAAATTATTTCACCCCTTAAATTTAATTATTGCTATAGTATAATTATTTACTTTTATTGTTTCCCAATTTCCGTATAATCAGCTCGAAAAAATACAATATAATCTGTCAATTTAATTTGATACTTTTTTAGCATTTTAATTATAATTTGTTTAATTGAATTTGCGCTCAAATTTGTTTCTATATAAATATCTGTGTTATGTAGTTTTCTTGGTTTTCTAATGTTACCTTCTGATACTGCAAAATAGCTTTTCTTTTTACCATTCATATTTTTATCACTTATAAAACTATTAAATATTTGAGAATTTATATTATATAATAGTTCACATGTAAATTGAAGCACATTTGCCCAGTTTGTTGCCTCTACAGTTTTGTCATATAATTTAAAGCCTATTGGCCTTTTGAATTCGAAATTTTCATATAATGTATGTGGTATTGTCTGATCGACAGTATATTTACTATAATCTGGAATAGTCTTCTTTTCATCTTCATCTGTTTGCACAACAAAATCAGTGCTTAAATCTTCTGCTATAGAGTTTTCAATAAAATCTATAGTTTCACTATTTTCTTCATATTCTTCACTAATTTTTTTATGAAGCTCAAGGCTCTTAGATGCTGCATCATAATTCCTGTTTGTCAAATTCTTTGATACATCTAGATTAACCGCATTAAGGAGTTCATCTAATACCATATTCAATAAACCTATGCTTTCCCCAATGTCTTCTGCTTTATTTTTATACAGCTCACAAATTGTTTTTAGCAAATCATTATTTAGCATATTACCATCCCCCGTTATTAAGTAATAATTATATTACCCTAGATAAACATTGTTGTTATACCAACATACATCTTCATTCTTTTCACCTGTATTAAATTATCTGTGTTATCAATTAACAAATAAAATCCTTCACTAAATCATGGCTCTTCTTGACAATTAAATATTATGTAAGTTTTTCAAGCTTTTCCGAACATATATATAGTTCACATGCTTTTTAATAAGACCATTTGCTGCTGTCAAAGGTCAATCCGTTAAGTTCATCCTTTATGCTTTTCCAATTAGACAGAAATTTTGTCATATATGCTTTAAAAGTATCATTGTGATGTCTTTCAAGCAAATGAACCATCTCATGAACAACTATATATTCAATGCACCGTGGATTTTTCTTGGCAAGTTCAAGGTTTATCCAAATTCTTTTATCCTGAACATTACATGTGCCCCATTTGGTTTTCATTAGCTTTACGCCCCAGTCATTTACTGAAACGCCTATTATATCTTCCCATTTATTAATGTAATCAGGTATGATAGCCTTTATATTTTGTCTGTACCAATCTGACATTATTTTTTCCCGCTTATCTACCGTACTGCCAGGTCTTACATATAAATCAATATACTTATTGCCTCTCAACTCAACATGCTGTTTTCCATTTGTTTCAATTACATTTAATAAACATCTTTCACCAAAATAGTAATGACTTTCACCGGATATAAATTCTCTTTCAGTTTGCCTATCCTGCGCGCTGAATTTTTTTCTTTGTTTCATAATCCAGGCTAATTTTGAAACAGCAAACACTCTTACAGCTTCATCATTCATTTTTTCAGGAACCGCCAATCTAACCCTCCCATCCGGAGGGTAGACCGACAAATGTATATTTTTTATTTTCTTTCTTACTAAATCTATGTCTATATTACTTACAGTTATTTTGTCCATGTTAATATTCACTCTGCTTCTTTACGATTTCAAATATTTCATTTAATTTTTCTTCATTTTTAATGTATTTACCTATGGTGTATTTTACCTTGCGTTCCTTAATTTTATTTCCTCTGAATCCTTCAGGTTTTGAATTACGAATATCTTCATCTATTGCAATAACTAATTCCTCATTATGTTCCATGTTGTCATATAAAGCACGCTTAGCTCCTGTATTTATTTTTTTAGGATATTCATTTGAGGCGCCTGGATTTTTTACCTTCTTTGTTAATTCAATTATTTCTTTCAGGTATTTTTCGTACTCATTAACCTTTTCTTTTCGCATCTTAATCAGCTCATCTAACAGAACAGACATTTTTTCATAATACTTGGGATTAGTCGGTGTTTCATCTACTATTAGCTTTCTAACATTGTTCTCAATAGTTTCAGCTACAGCATCCTTGTTTTTCTTTATGCCCTCAGGTAATGTATTTATAGCATCTTCACCTCTTGCTACAATTATATCAACAAGGGTCATGTCGTCAAACTCTGATATTTTTTTACTGTCACTAGCAGAAATGTATGAATCAATCAGGTGTCTCATATCACCTTCATATGCTTTTAGGTCTATAAAATCCCCTGCTGCATGCATGACAATAGAACGGATATTATCATAAAATTTTGTTGCATCTTTAATTTCCTGAATTTCTTTTGCTGTGTATCCTGCTTCTTCCATCTCATCGGCTATACTAGCATATGCCCGTATAAAAGCAACAACCAGCTTGTATAATTCAAGCCGCTTTTGCTCATTTTCCTTGATTGCATCCTTATCCAAGGTATCTTTTGCAACAAAATAACGAATATAAGCTAACTCACCTTTAGATTTATCAATCGGTTCACAAAGTGCCTTGAGACTTTCATAAGCTAAATCTAATCTTTCTTTAGATAGCTTAAGTCTATCTTTTAAAAGCCCATCAACATCATCTTGGTCATAGTCGCCAAAAGCTTCTGAAGTGTAGTCTTTAACGGATTTTTCCAGGCTCTTAAATAAATCCTTGTAGTCAATAATATAACCATATTCCTTGTCGTTGCCGTCAAGACGGTTAACACGGCATATTGCTTGAAAAAGACCGTGGTCTTTCATGTTTTTATCAATGTATAAATAAGTGGCAGGAGGTGCATCAAATCCTGTTAAAAGCTTATCTACAACTATTAAAAGTTTCATTTGAGCAGGATCTTCCACAAACTGTTTTTTTACTTCTTCTTCAAAGTTTTCTACCGACTTACCATTTAGCATCTTTTTATATGTTTCATATTTCTCAATATTTTCAGTTTCAGTATCTTCACCAGTTGCTTCACCTTTAATATCTTTTACATTTGGTATGTATGATGTAATGATGGCACACTTTTTAAAACCTATGGACTGAAATAGTT
>NZ_JAWQJF010000141.1:0-4079 GCF_033447055.1 Sedimentibacter sp. | reverse complement strand
TCTTTCAGAAAACTCTTTATACGCTTTTAATAGTATGCTCAGATAATATGTTACAAAAGGACTGTAGTTATTACTTCCGACATACCATTCTTCTGAGCTTTGTTTTAAGGTTTCATAATAGCTTTCATTGGTATTTTCAATAATCATTTCAATGCTAATATATTTGCCGACAATATAACCTTCCTGGTACAGCAAGAGCAAAGTTAAAAGTCTGCTCATCCTGCCATTGCCATCATTAAAGGGGTGAATACACAAAAAATCCAATACGAATTTTGAAATCAGAATTAAAGCATCGATTCTGCCTTCTTTTTTTGCTTCAAGGTAGGCTTCACATAGTCTTTCTACCGCAGTGGGTGTTTCAAATGCCGAAAGCGGTTTGAATCTTACTCGATGAATAACTTTCGTATCAATCTCTTCTATCACATTATCTTGGTTTTTGTATTTGCCGCCATTCGATGTAGGATGATAACTATATAAATCTCTGTGTAACTGTAGAATGATATTTGAATTTAAAGAGATATGCTCATAGCTTTCGTGTACTGTATTAAGCACTTCTCTATATCCTGCGATTTCATCCTCATTTCTATTAAGCGGCTCTGCTTTTTTAGAGACTAATGCATTAAGTCTCACATCCGATGTATATATGCCTTCTATCCTATTTGACGCACCAGTACTTTGAATCCTGGCAACTTTAATCATCGCTTCTATAATATCTGGCTTTGCTGCCATAAACAGTTCTTGCTTTCCCTTATATTGATAAATTTTAGAAATCAAATTCATGATCTCTGGCGTAAACAATTCTCTATCTATTTCTTTGTAATTGAACGTTCTCAAATGGATCACCGCTTTTCATTAGTATTATATGCATAATTTTAACATTATTTTATGCATATAGCAATAATATTATGCAGCTAATGTTTGAAAAGTTGCTTAAATTCATAAAATCTACTGGTTGAACATATTTTTGTATATCAATTCTGTCAGATATCGGTCCTGATATCTTTTGTCTGTATTTTAAAACCTCATAATCTGTACACTTGCATTTATCTGTACCATAGTAACCGCACGGACATGGATTCATGGCAGCAATTAGCATAAAATTAGCAGGATAGGAATTAGTGTATTTAACCCTGGATATAGTAACCTTTTTATCCTCCATTGGCTGCCTTAATGAATCAAGAGTTTTCTTGCTGAATTCAGTAATTTCATCTAAAAACAAAACTCCATTGTGGGCAAGAGATATTTCTCCAGGCGTTGCATTATTTCCTCCACCAATGAGGGAATTTAAAGATGCGTTATGATGTGGTGCTCTGAACGGCCTGGTAGTTATTAAGCTTTTATTTTCCTTCAACAAACCTGCAACGCTATATATTTTTGTTATTTCTAAGGACTCACTTTCAGTCATGCTCGGCAAAATTGTAGGAATTCTTTTGGCAATCATTGATTTTCCACACCCAGGAGGACCCATCATAAGCATATTATGACCTCCGGCAGCTGCTACCACTATAAATTCAATTAAAGAGTCTTGCCCCTGAACATCAATGAAATCTAAATCAAATAGATTGTCCCTAGGAACTTCAACAATATCATCAACTGTATGAGCATATTCTTTTTTGTATTCCAAAAAATCAATAACATCTCTTAATGAGCTAAAGCCAAAAACATTTAATCCCTTTATTATGGAAGCCTCAGCCACATTGTCTTTGGGAACTATAATATTTTTTATACCTGAACTTTTAGCTGCAATAACCATTGGCAAGATGCCATTACACCCTCTAATCATTGCATTTAAGGACAGTTCCCCAAAGAAAGCAAATTGTTCCTTTCTTTTTATGGAAACTTGTCCGTCTTCTATCATAAGACCTATTGCAATTGGCAAATCAAAATGAGACCCGCTTTTTTTTAAATCAGAAGGAGCCAAGTTAATAACAATTTTCATTTCCGGGAACACGAAATGAGCATCCACAATAGCTGATTCAACCCTCTCTCTCGCTTCTTTAACTGCAGTGTCTCCAAGCCCTACAATAGAAATCATAGGCTGTCCAACTATTGTTTTAGTTTCAACATCTACTACATAACCATCAACACCTGATATAGCACAACTTTTTACAATGGAAGCCATAAAAACCTCCTCAATTTTTGCTAGCCAATAAACAAACAGCCGACTCACTTATGCCTATATTGCTGCCTATTTCAGCCATGGTATAATTTTCCGATAACGATTTCATAATGTATAATTTTTTATATTCAGTTAAATTTCTTTTTCTAGATCCATTTTTAATTGCAGTAAATATTTCTTCATTCTTAGTAACCTCATATAAAATATCATCTAATGTAAGTTTTTCAATTTTTGTTTGATTTAAATTCTTTCAATTTACTTAGCAAATATTTTTTGTACGTATTGTTTTCAAAAATATATTCTTTATTGTTACCTCTTTGTATAACATGATAAAGTGCACCGTTAAATTCTATCCTAGGTTTTCTACCCATCAGTACCTCCGAATGAATTCTATAATTATCTTTACTAGCATTATACAAAAAAACTTTCATATTTACAAGAACAATTGGAAAAATTTGTCTTGCAAAATTTGTCGTGTGCTTATAAAAACAATTCGATATGTAAGTCTGATTATACACAACATAGCTATATTAAGTATCTCACGCATTACAAGTGGATGGGGCCTGGCACCGTCATTTATTTGTCGCTACTGGATAAGCGACTAACAAAAGGTCGAGTTCAAATGATTTAAAAGCTCTATCCTCAACTGGATAGAGCTTTTGTTAATAAATTAAGTTCCTGGTACGGATTCCTTTAATCTATGATATTCCAATAACCAGCTGTATCCGAACCAACTCTGGCAATAAGGTTTTCTTCTTGAAGCTTTTTCATGTTTCTTTCTATTGTCCTAATAGTTTTGTTCAATTTTTCACTTATCTCTGCCTGAGTGATATATTTATCTTGATTAATAAGGCTAATAATAATTTCTTGTGTCTTATTAAGTTTAATCGTTTTTACACCGACATTCTCACCGACATTCTCACCGACATTTTCTAATAGATATGCAGCATAATTAAACTTATTTTCTTCATTATATAATTCTAAATTATTTAAAAATTTATCATTTAAATCGTATCCATTTTCTTCGTAATAAATCTTAAGTTGTTTAAATGTTAGATCTTGTCTAGGTGATAAAAGTTTTCCAAGTGAATTCCTAATTCGTTTGGAATATAAAGAATTAATCATTTCCATAGTCATTTGTTGAACAGTAGTACCTACTCTTATAAGACATCCATTAGGAGACAAACCATATTTTCTTAAATAATATGGCTTTTCAGGACCGCTTGATATAGCAATTTTAATAATATCTTTATCTTCCATTTTAACGGTCATAACATCAAACAATCCCATTGTAGAAGGGTATATATTATTTTTAATTTTATCTACGATTCTTTTCTGAAGGTCATCTGAATTATCTACACCAAAAATAAATCCGTCATCTTCAATACCTATATATATTTCTCCGCCTTCAGCATAATTTAAAAACCCTACTACTTCTTTCTCCAAACTATCATTTAATTCTCTTTTGAATTCAACACGATTGCTTTCATTCATAAATACCCACCTATTCGAATATTTTTTGTTAAATAATTTATCATATAGCTATTATACTATAATTTAAATATATTTAAACCAAAATTTATTATTTAATTTCAGTTAAAATTTAAATTCTACTCTTGGTTTTATTCCCATTTGATTCCCTAGACAAATAAATCACATTCCTTTTATTACTATTGCATCTATGATATTATTTCTATAATTCAGTCATAATAAACAACAAAAAGGAGAAATATAATCACTATGCAGTCTCCTACTGATCTTATTTATGGTAGTATGTCGCAAAATACTTATTTTGTAACACTATTACATAAATTCAAGTAATAGGCACCGATTATTTAATCGCTGTAATCATTGAAATATTACCAAAAAAATAACTCATTAACTCAAGTGACAAGGAAACCTCCGAAAAACTAAAGTTAATGTATAAATCATAAGAATGAAGTATAAATATTTTTGTTTC
>NZ_JAWQJF010000140.1:0-6475 GCF_033447055.1 Sedimentibacter sp. | reverse complement strand
TTTAAGCTTAGAAATATGCAAAAATTATCAAAGAAAAGATGACAGAATAATTATTATAAATAAAATAAATGAAGGTGTATCTGTTGCAAGAAATGCAGGAATTGAAGCAGCATCAGGAAAGTATATAGGTTTTGTAGATCCTGATGACTGGATAGAACCTGACATGTATGAAAACATGTACAATACAATAGAAAAATTTAAATGCAATATGGCTTTTTGCAATTATTCAAAAGATTCAAAACATAGCAGCAACATTAAAACAATTAAAGTTAATAAGGATGTTTTAGGAAAACTTGATATTATAAATGAACTTATTGCAAATATGATTGGTATTGAAGACATACTGCCAAAATATTACAACATAATGGGCTGTGTTTGGAGATGTTTGTACAAAAAAGATTTCATCGACAAATTTAATTTAAATTTTCAACCTGGCATAACTATAATGGAAGACTTAATTTTCAACGTTCAAGCATTGATTTATTGTGATAAAGCATGCATTGACCATGGAGTTTATTATCATTACATGAAAAACAAAAAATCTTCTCTACATTCTTACAATGAAAAAATGTGGCAAGATCAAGTGGCAGTTCATAATATACTTGAAAAAATAATAGATGATGCAGATTTAAATGAATATATGAGAAACAGACTTGATTCAAGATATATAGCAATGGCTGCTTGTGCTGTTGGAAATGAAGTATATAAAAGCAATGCTCATTTAAAAGAAAGAATGGAAGCAGCAAAATTTATTATTAAAGACGAAAAACTAAAAGAAGTTTTGGAAAGGGCTAAGAATTATAATTTCGAAAATTTAAGGTATTTGAGAGATAAAGAAGAAGCCGAAAGAGAAAATACAGCTATAAAAAATTTATTATTTTACACAAACTCTAGTTCCTTGGGATTAGACAGAAAAAATAACAAAGAAAAAAAATAAGGGAGTCAACTTCAGTTGTTCTCCCTTTAACTTTAATTATTTATATACTTTATCTACATAAGAACTTGTTGTGGCCCTCAATAAACTTGAATAGCTGAGTTTAAAGCTAACAATATCTCCGATATTATATTGACAATCAGATTTTGTAACATCCAGAATCAAATGGTCAGAACTTGCTCCAAGTATGTCTATTTTAGAGTCTATAGGATGCAGGTTGTCAGAATCAATATCCTGTCTACCTACTGCTATTATGGCTCTTTTTATTATTCCTCTGTCCTCATAGACAGGCTTGTTTCCAAAAGCATCTACGCCTGTTTCCCCTATGGGCACAGATTGTTTTTCTTTTAGTTCAATAATTTCAGCTTCCAGTTTAAATGCATCATCATAAAAACCATCAAGCATTTCGCTGTAAGCAGTTTCATCTCCCAATAAAAATGCTTCACCAACTCTTAAATTATTTATACCTTTTGGTAATTCATTTCTGTCTATCAAATAAACAGAACTTGAATTCCCCCCTGAAATCATTTTAAGTTTAATATTGTATTTTTTCTCAATTTTTTCTGCTATTTCAACAAGTATTGAAAGATTTTCTTTTTTAGGTATAACAGCACCATAACAAGTTAAGTTAACCCCTAATCCATGAAGTTCAATATTATCAAGTTTTAAAATTTCTTCTACAGCGTGATAAATTTCATCTTCATTTTTAAAGAATATTCCTTCTCTTAAATCTCCTAAATCTATCATCAACATTATTTTATGAATTTTATTAAATTTTGCTGCAGCTTTATTTAAATTATAAATTGTTTTTAGTTCTGAATTTAAGGATATGTCAGAAAAGTGCACAACATCCTCTGCTTCAGAAATCATAGGAAGTCTTAACAGAACTCTTTCCTTTTTTGTCCCTTCATATTTTTTGAGATTTTGTATTCTTGAGTCTGCCAGATAATCAATGTCAGAATTTTCAAGCAGCTTATAAATTTCCAAATCTGCACAATATCCCTTTGTAACAATCGTGAGGGAGCAACCTGATTTTTTTACCATTTCGGTAATTTTATCAAGGTTATTTTTTACTTTATTTAAATCAATTACTAATCTAGGATACATATCATTCTCCTATATTCTTAAGCTTTTTTTCATTAAAGCAAGAGCATCGTCATGATAACTTTTAGATAGCACTCCCAAAGAAGACAAGATGTAATCTTCATCTATGAGTATTTGCGCCAATTCTGTAGGATACAGTTCCTGCTCCTTGCCATGACTTTTTACAAGTTCAAGTATTTTTCTTTTGCCGGGAAGCCTTGTTAATGCCCCGCCTGTGCCTATTATATATCTAATTGCAGTGAGATCCTTTCCTTCAGCTGCAGTCTTTTTGCCTGCTGCTGTGTAGAAATATCTAAGATGTCCTGCGTGTCTTTCAAGAGATGTTAAAACTGCTTCTTTTGTAAGCCTTTCAACGAATTGCATTTCTCTTGGGCTTTTTGGAATCGGTTTATAATTATTTAAAATTTCTTCCGCGTCCGGAAATTCTTTTTTCAAATTATCCATTCCGATTTTTTCTACAACGTGATTTACATTTACATAAACACCAAGATCTCCTTCAACAGTACGTTTAGCTTCCGGCTCTGGACTTATTAAAATAGAATTAATTTCCAAAGATCCTTCTGTTACAGAGTGCACATCGGTCGTTGCACCTCCAACATCAAACACTACCAAATCTCCTAATTCCTCTTTTAACACCTTAGCTGCTTCCATAACTGCACCAGGTGTTGGAATAATAGGACCTTTTACAAGTTCTCTCACCTTTGACATGCCTGGGGCGTGAATAATGTGTTCCTCAAAAGCATCCTGTATGATTTTTCTTGTTGGTTCCACAACCAAAGTATCAATTTTAGGATATACATTTTCCACAATATAAACTTGGGTTTCTGCTTCCTCACACATAAGGCGAACTTCTTCCTGGTTTTCTATATTGCCTGCATATATAATAGGAATTTTAAGTCCCATGGAAAGTATCATTTCCAGGTTGTGAAGAGCTGTATCTCTTTCACCATAATCAACCCCGCCTGCAACAAGAATTATATTCGGACTGATTTCCTGTATTTTCTTTAAATCAGTTTTTCTCATTTTGCCTGAAGTAATCATTTTTATGATACCTCCGGCACCAAGAGCTGCTTCTTTAGCCGCTCTAACAGTCATATCATAAACTAGTCCATGGACAGTCATTTTTAAACCACCAGCAGCACTGCTTGTAGCAAGCATGTCATCCCATGTTATTTCGTCTGCATTTAGTCTTACTTTCAAGTCGTTAATAGCACCCTTAAGTCCTACCGTAACATCCCCCTGAAGCACAGACGTGGGCGCCTGTCCCTGCCCGACAAATGTCGGGCAGGAAGTACCTATTCCATTGAATGCATTTACTACAGTAGTAGTGCTGCCAATTTCAGCCACTAATACATTAACTTTCAACTGCGTTCATTTCCCTTCTTTTCTTTACTAAGAAACTTGCCACATCAATACCGTGGGTTCCTCTTCCAAAACCTGCATCAAGTCCTGCTTCTATAGCTATTTCATTAGAAACCTGAGTTCCACCACATATAATCATAACTTTGTCTCTTATGCCTTTTTCAATACATAAGTCGCTTACTTTCTTCATGTTCTTAATATGAACATCGTCATGAGTTATTATTGTACTCATCAATATGGCATCTGCGTTTGTTTCAATAGCAGCATCAACAAGTTTCTCAACCGGGCATGATGTTCCAAGATAAGCATACTTGATACCAAGACCTTCAATACCACCATGTTTTATATCTAATGTTTCTTTCATTCCAACCGAGTGTTCATCTTCGCCTACAGTTGCAGCCACAACAAACATTGGTTTATCCGAAACATCTTTTCTTATTTCAGTTTCTGAAAGAACTGAAGCCTTTTCAGGTATAACTAATTCATCAACATTGATATCAAAATTAACTTTTCCTTTGATTTCAACATATGTACCCTCTGATGGATGCATTACCTGTTTATGAACAACTGTAACGTCTTCAAGACCCATTTTTTCGCCGCATTTCATTGCTGCAAACTCAGCTGTTCTTTCGTCTAAAGGCAAGAAAATTGATAATAATACAGTTCCATCTGCTCTCCATTCAACTTCTGGTTTAACAAGATTTGTATCATAATATTTGGCTGAATCTTCAAGTCTCTTATTAACATTGTCATTTTCATCTAATTCATCAATATATATAATTTTAGAATGATCTTCAAATGTATCTCCGCCTATAGCGTCACTTGCTTTTTTAAACTGTTTAGGGATGTTGTTATATCCGTAGTGAACTGATACAGGAGCAAAATAATCCTCATCTCTTTCATAAACGAAGCCGTATCCAATACCGCCTTCAATTTCTCTTGCAATACCATCCCCGTTTCTTTCAGGATATTTTCCACTGTCTATGAAAAATCCTTCTTCAACAGCCTTGAAGTAACCGCCGACTTCAAGCATTTCTTCCAAGAACAATATAGCTCTTTCTTTTAATTCACGAACATCTTTTCCTAATTGTCCTTCTCTGTTAATTTTAACCATTTCTCTCAAGCCGTCCATACCATTAAGAGCTTGCTTAGCCGTCATTATACCTGCAATGTTATTATAATGCCATGGGACATTTCTTCCTTCATCAGGAGTGATTGTTGACTGAATATCAGCACTTGTCAACCTTGAAATCATCATGTTCATTGTATGAGTTACTGCAGCTTCACGAGTATCTGATTCCATGTATTTTGTATTCTGTTGTGCTCTCATTTTATAATCTTTAAATAAATCACGAAGAGCAACTGCATAAGGTAAGTCAAGTCTCATGCATGGTGCAGGAGGAGCTGTTGGAGGAACTGTTGATAATGCTATATTTTCAGGCTTAACGCCAACTTTTTTTGAGAACATAGAATTAACAGCATGTTGAACCATCAATTCAGGCATCACTTTCCAAGCCTGCATAGCTGTAGCATTTGCGTTATGAGCACCATCTATTTGAACCATATCTGCCCAAGCCATGATTTTTTTAGCTTCACATGCATCACAGAAAGATCTTACCATATTAACATTTCTGTACAATATATTGTACTGAGGATCCTGGTGAACACCGTTAACACCTTCTTCAGCAAACATAACTGCTATGTCAGGACCTGCAACGCCTGAAATATATGAGTGGAAATTAATCGGACGGCCAACTTCTTCTTCAATTAAATCACAAGCTTTTCTGCTCGCTCTTACTTGCTTTCTAGTAACCATAATTCCGCCGATACCTTGGTTAGTACCTTCAAGCAATGAATCTATGTGAGACTGTCCTGCAGTTCTTATAACCATTAAATGATCAGCACCATGCCATGCAGCCATACGCATTCTTCTAATATCATCTTCAAATCTTCCAGAAGCGATTTCTGTGGTAATAACACAATCAGGCTGAGGGTCTATATATCCGAATCCACGGCTTCCTGGAAGAGGAACAGAGTTTTTCAGTCCTTCAGAAGTTTCATGATATTCAAAATTACCGACAGTTCTATCTTCACATCTTCCTTCTCTCCAATGCCATCCACGTCTCTTAGGTTCATATTTATCTAAATCTTTCAACAATTCTTTTATATCTAACTTTTTGTTAGGTTCAAGTATCATCTATATCCCTCCTTAAAATAACTTATCAACATCATCCCAATGTTTTCCGTTTGCAAGTTCAAGACCTGCTTCACGAACAGAAACACCAAGACGCTTTGAAAGTCTCCAAACAACATTTCCTGCGCCTTTTCCCATTAAACCCTTATTCATTACGCCTTCAACAATTGGCTTCACTTCTAGGCTTGAGAAACCCATCCTTAAAAGAACACTTCTTTCAACTGACGGTGTTGTATTCTTTCTTCCCAACTCCAAAAGAGGGTCTACTACTTGTTCTGCTAAGTTCCAAAATCTATCATACAATTCTTCGTCTGAAAGGTTTGCCAAATGAACTCTTCTTTGTTCAAAATCATCAGCTCTTTTCATATTTTTACTCCTCCTAATATTACTTATTTTATACACAATTTGCAAATAGGCGTATTTTCATACGCCTTTTCAATTTTATTTACATTGATGCTAATATATTCTTAACAAATTCAACATCTGTATTTGTTTCTTCTGCCAAGAATGCAATATCTTCAGCTGTTGGTTTTACGCTGTAATTTGCCAATGCATTTTTTATCAATGATTTTCTCATATGATTTAAATCTGCATCTTCTGCTTTTATTAATGATGGATGTGAAGGAAGAATTATATTCTTTCCTGCTACTTCATCCTTTGGATTTCCAAATTTTATTTCTATTCCATTTTCTCTTGCAAACGAAAGCTGTGGCTGTATATGCTTACCTGCTCCTGTGTATTCTGTTTCCTGTACAACTATCATTTGATCCTGATCCATTTCCTGTGCAAGTGAGAATGCTGCTGCAAGTGCTGTGTTACCTGCTGGTCCTTTTTCTAATCCTTCAAGGCTTGCCAGTGCTTCTGTCATGTAGAATACTTCT
>NZ_JAWQJF010000139.1:0-21475 GCF_033447055.1 Sedimentibacter sp. | reverse complement strand
TTTCTTAAACATAAAATTTCAATTCAAAAATACAACAGATATTATATACCCATGGCAATATATGCTTTGTTTGTTGTATTGTCAACATTTATGTCTCTCTATAGGAATGTGGCATTGTTAGGCTTTGCGGATATGTACCAAGGTATGTCAGTGCTACTTTGTTATGTTTTGCTTACATTTATCATAATGAATTTCGTGAATACTGAAAGAGATGTTAAAATCATAATTTATTCATTTGTAATTCTTGGTATTATCGTGGGCATACTTGGGCTGAGCCAATACTTTGGTTATGATTTTTTACAGACAGAAGTAGGCAAACACCTAATAACCCCAAAATCACTTGAAGATGCAAATATTGAATTTACCTTTGGAAAATATACAATTTACGCAACCATGTACAATACAAATTTTGTCGGAAGCTTCGGAGCACTTTTGCTGCCAATAACTGTTATGCTTTACTTAAATTCCGGTGAAAAGAAAAAAGATTTTATATTTTTTATTTCTTCAGTACTCACATATACAACATGGCTTGGGTGTAATTCAAGAGCCGGATACATAGGTATTATGGTTGCAGGCATAATTGGAATTGTAATGTTCAGGAATGTGCTAAAAGAAAAATATAAAAAAATATGTTTGTTAATAATAATATATATAATTATAGCAATTGCTTTTAATATAGCATCTAATGGACGAGTTTTTGGCCAGTTTTCAAGGTTAAGTCCCTTGTTAGAAGCAGAAAAGTTAAAAACAATTCAGGAAGGACAAAAGGTGAGGTTTGAAGAAGTATCTGTAAAAAATAATACATTTACAATTAAAACAACAGGTGAGGAAATAAAAGGAACAGTAGTGAATTGTGAAGTGACTTTTGAAGATGGAGAAGGAAATATCCTTGATATACTTAAGGATACTAATGATTACATAACGTTCAGAGATGAGAGATACAGAGACTACAGTTTCAGACATACAGACGGATTCCCATTTATCAACGCAAAAATTTACAACAGACCTTTGAACCTTTATGCCATGGAAGATGATACGGTTAAAGTCATTTCTATGAATATGAAGCTTACAGAGCCTGTTACTGCACCAAGGATTAAATTATTTGATGGAAGAGAAACCTTCGCATCCAACAGGGGATATATATGGTCAAGAACATTACCTATGTTAAAAAATACATTGTTCATAGGATATGGACCTGACAATTATTGTCTGATGTTTCCCCAAGAGGATTATGTGGGACGATTTAACACAGGAAAAAGCATGACTAATATTGTGGTAGACAAACCTCATAACATGTATATGCAAACGGCAGTAAATACCGGGGCAATATCATTAATATCACTCATTTTTATTTGGGTAACTTATCTCATAGGCAGTTTTAAACTGTATTCTCGCAAGAAAATTCATACACTTTTAGAATATATGGGAGCTTCTGCTTTTTTAAGTGTAACTGCTTATTTAGCTGCAGGAATATTTAACGATAACATAGTATCGGTTGCACCATTATTCTGGATTATTTTAGGACTTGGTATAGGTATAAATAAAATGAATAAAATTGACATTTATACATTACAGTGCTAAAATAAACTTGTCACGGGGCAAGTGACAAGAGAGCAAAAAATTTGGAGGGTAAAAATGAAATCATTAATTAGAATTAGGATGAGCGCACATGAAGCTCATTACGGCGGAGAATTGGTGGATGGAGCCAGAATGCTGGGATTGTTTGGAGATGTTGCAACAGAACTGTTAATCAGAAATGATGGAGATGAGGGGTTATTCTGTGCATATGACAATGTTGAATTTCTTGCACCTGTGTATGCAGGAGATTACATTGAAGCAGAGGGAGAATTAGTTTCAGTTGGTAATTCATCAAGAAAAATGAAATTTGAAGCAAGAAAAGTAATCGTACCGAGAAAAGACATAAATGATTCTGCCTGCGACTTCTTAGAAGAACCGATAGTAGTTTGCAGAGCTTCAGGTACTTGTGTGGTTCCAAAAGACAAGCAAAGAAAAAAAAAGTAGAAAAATAGCAAAATTTAGACGACACGCGAGTGTCGCTCAGCTTGATGACAAAGTTAACTTTCCGACCTTGTCATTCTGAGACGCAGGCGAAGAATCTCATGTTTTCAACAAAGATGAGATCCTTCACTTTGTTCAGGATGACATAAATGTGGTTTGTCAATAGTCTGGGCGACACGTGAGTGTCGTTTTTTTGTAATTGAAATGTAATTGAAATATAATTAAAATGAAATTGCTAAATAATAGAAATGTAATAGTTTTAATATACAATAATGAATATAAATGAAGTTCTTGCTGAAAAATGAAAGAAAATGAAATAATAAACTAAAAATAATTTGTAAAGAATATTTTACAGAAAACGTTAGTTTCGTTGAAAAATTAATAGATTTTTGTAATAAAACTGTATATACCATTTGACAAATTATGCAGATTAAAATATAATGAAATAAAAGAAGAAATTAATCATAATTAGTTATTTTTAAATAATCAGTGTTATTTTTATACATCAAAGGAGAAATTATGAACAGATCTAGTAAAACTTTAAAACTTGGCGATATTCTTCTGCAAAAAAAAGAAATAACACAAGAACAATTAAATGAAGTTTTAAAATTGCAAACTGGAAGTGGCAAAAAACTCGGTGAAATATTAGTAGAAAAAGGTTATATAACTGAAAAAACAGTTATGTTGACATTGTCCGAACAATTAGGACTGGAAATAGTTAATTTAGACAATTTCCATATTAATTTAGACGCAACAATATTAATATCAGAAAAACTGGCAAAAAGAACAAATGCTATTCCATTAAAGATTATTAATGATAAATTGCTTGTAGCTATGAGTGAACCTTTGAATATTTTCGATATAGAAGATATTGAAATGGAATCAGGAAAAAAATCAGAAGTTGTTCTTGCTACAAAGGTCCAAATAACAAATGCCATTGAAAAATATATGGGCAGACGAAGTGCTGAAAAAGCAGTTGAAGACTTTAATAAAGAAAATCTCGTTAATGAAGATTTTGAAGTAATAAATGAAGAAACAGACATAAATGTAAGCAACTCACCGGTTGTCAGACTTATAAACTCACTTATGAGACAAGCTCTGAAAATGGGAGCAAGCGATATTCACATTGAGCCATTAGAAGATAGGCTGCGGGTAAGGGTAAGAATTGATGGTGATTTACAAGAAATTCTAACACCTTCTAAGCATACACAATCTGCTATTGTAACAAGAGTAAAAATAATGGCAGGAATGAACATAGCTGAAAAGAGATTACCTCAAGACGGTAGAATTGAAATAAAAATAGATGATTCTATAATAGACCTTAGAATTTCAGTACTTCCAACAGTATATGGAGAAAAAATAGTAATGCGTCTTTTGGACCGTGGGAATTTCTTAAAAACAAAAAAAGAACTTGGTTTTACACAAAAAAATATGGAGTCATTTGATTCTATATTAGAAGCTCCAAATGGTGTAATATTAGTTACCGGACCAACAGGCAGCGGAAAAACCACAACATTGTATGCTGCTCTTAACGAACTAAATAAAATAAATAAAAATATTATAACGGTTGAAGATCCGGTAGAATATAAAATTGAAGGAATAAATCAGGTACAGGTTAATACAAAGGCAGGACTTTTGTTTTCAACAGGCTTAAGGTCAATATTAAGGCAGGACCCTGACATAATAATGGTAGGAGAAATAAGAGATGAGGAAACTGCAGAAATTGCTATAAGAGCAGCTATCACAGGACACCTTGTTATTTCAACCATACATACCAATGACGCGCCATCAACTATTATGCGATTACAGGACATGGGTGTTAAACCATTTTTAGTCGCAGCATCAGTAAGAGGAATAGTTGCACAAAGGCTTGTAAAAAGAGTATGTTCTAATTGTAAAATAGAATATGAAGCAAGCGACGTTGAAAAAAGTCTATTGGAAGTACAGGGAGATGTAAAATTGCATAAAGGCAAGGGGTGCCCAAAATGCTATTATACAGGATACAGCGGAAGAATTGCCATTCATGAAATATTAAAAGTAGATAAGAACGTTAGAGAAGCCATACAATGTGGAAGGGGTATGGACGAAATAACCAGGATTGCAGAAAAGGGCGGCATGAAAACTCTTAAAGATAACTGCAAAGAATTAGTGTTATCAGGAGTTACAACTATTGAAGAGTATTCACAAGTTGTATATAAATTGGATTAGTGGGGGAATTGGGTAACTATGGAAATAAATAATCTTTTGCATAAATTAATGTCAATGAAAGGCTCGGATTTACATATATCTGTTGGTTGTGCTCCGGTCTACAGGGTAAATGGTGTATTGCTGAATATAGGAAGTGACAAATTAACCCCAGAAGATACTGAGCGCTTAGTTAGACAGGTTACTACAGATGAACAGTTACAAGAAATAAATGATATTGGAGACTATGACATGTCCTATGCAATTCAAAACTTAGGACGGTTTAGAATAAATATATTTAAACAAAGAGGAAGCTACTCCATAGCAATTCGTTCTGTTCAAATGGAAATACCTACATTAAAAGAAATTAATATGCCGGATGTCTTATATGAATTTACTCAGAGGCAAAGAGGCCTTGTACTTGTGACAGGACCAACAGGCAGCGGTAAATCAACAACCTTGGCATCAATGATCAATATTATTAACAACGAGAGAAAATGTCACATCATTACTTTAGAGGATCCGATTGAATATTTACATAAACACAATAAAAGCATTGTGAACCAGCGGGAGTACAGAAGTGATTTTAAGTCATTTGTAGAAGGACTGCGCTCGTGCTTGAGACAGGACCCAGACGTAATTTTGTTAGGGGAAATGAGAGATTTAGAAACAATGGAAATAGCACTGATGGCTGCAGAAACAGGACACCTTGTATTTTCAACTCTCCATACAACAGGAGCTGCTCAGACCATAGACCGTATAATAGATGTTTTCCCTCCTCACCAACAGCAGCAGGTAGTAATACAGCTGGCCAATGTGCTAGAGGGAGTTGTATCCCAGCAGTTAGTGCTTGACATAGAAGAAAAAGAGAGGTTTGCAGCTGTTGAAATAATGGTTTCAAAGCCAGCCATAAGAAATTTAATTAGAGAAAAGAAAACTCATCAAATACAAAATCAAATACAAACTGGCTCTAAATTTGGTATGCAGACAATGGATTCAAGTTTGCTGAAAATGTACAATGAAAAAATTATATCGAGGCAGACTCTTTTAAAATCAGTAATGGATTACGATTATGTGATGAAACAAATATGAGACTGAGACTGCGAGATGCCACATTAAAAAAGGAAGGTAACTATGGCAGCATATAAATGTAGTGTAGTGGATCAATTAGGGAAAAAACATAAAATTAACCACAATGCAGAATCAAAAGCAGAAGTCATTGACTTCTTAAAGCAAAATAAATACGTCATAATAGACATAAAAAAAGCAGAATCTTCAATAGATTTAAGCAAGTACAACACTAAAAAAATAAAAGCTAAAGATTTGGCGGTATTTTGCAAACAACTTTATGCCATGCTAAAAGCAGGAGTAACAATAGTTAACAGCCTTGAAATACTAAGGCAGCAGACAGAAAACAAACATTTAAGTAAAATTATAGGTCAAATGTATGAGGACTTGCAAAGAGGCAACACACTGTCAGAAGCATTGTCCCATCACAAGGGTGTATTCCCCAGCATTTTTATAAGCATGGTAGAAGCAGGGGAATTAAGCGGAAACATAGATGTTATAATGAACAGATTGTCAACTCATTTTGAAAAAGAATATAAAATAGAAAACAAAGTAAAAAGTGCCATGACCTACCCGATAATACTTGCAATAGTATGTATTACAGTTGTAGTGTTCCTTTTGACAACAATAATGCCTACATTTGTTGACATGTATGCAAGCTCAGGAGTTGAACTTCCAAAGATTACTCAAGTAATGATTGGAATGAGTGAGGGCATAAAAAAATATTGGTATGTAATTATCTTGGCAATGGTAATCATTGCATTTGGAATGTCAATTTTTAATAGGAATAAAGAAGTTAAATTAAAGGAAGATTATTATAAATTGAAAATTCCCGTAGTGAAAAGTTTAGCCCTTAAGGTAGCAACTTCAAGATTTACAAGGACTTTGGCAACATTGATGGGCAGCGGTGTTCCGCTTTTACAGGCGCTTGAAACTGTGTCTGGGGTAACAGGCAACACATACATAGGAAGCAAAATATTAGAAGCAAGAGAAGATGTGAGAAAAGGACTGGCATTGTCACAGCCCTTAAGACAGCAGGGAGTTTTCCCTCCAATGGTACATTCCATGATAAAAATTGGAGAAGACTCAGGTTCAATTGAAGAAATATTGGACAAGACTGCAGACTTTTACGACGAAGAAGTAGATACTGCAGTAACCAGGTTAACAACAATGCTTGAGCCAATCATGATAGTGTTCATGGCAATAATAAACGGCTTCATAGTAATAGCAATGGTAGTACCAATGTTTGACATGGTAAAGACAGTGCAATAATCCGAGAAGTGAGACGTTGCATAATACGAGAAGTAAGACGTTGCATAATACGAGAAGTGAGACGCTGTCATCCTGAGTGTAGCGAAGGATCTCATCAAAAAAAGAGACGCTGTCATCCTGAGCGTAAGCGAAGGATCTCATCACTTATTAATACTAATATATGTCGAAAAATGTTTAAACCAAACAGAAAAGGGTAAATATTAGAAAAGTATATGACTTTCAAGAAAGTGCAATTATAATTAATGAAATTAATTCTTGAAAGATTAATATAAAAATAAGAAGAGAAGAAGAGAAGAGGAGAAAGAATATGTTTAGAATTATTAACAAATTAAAAAACAGAAAAGGATTCACATTAATTGAATTAATTGTTGTATTGGCAGTGTTGGCTATTATTATGGCAATCGCGGTACCGAGGTTTTTGGGTGTACAGGAAGATGCAAGAGAAGATGCTGATTATTCAACAGGAGCAATGATTGCAAAGGCGGCTGAGCTATATTATGCAAAAACTGAAACAACGGCAGATGTTAGTGCCCAAGATTTAATTGATGATAACTATATTAATGGAATAGAATTTCAATCAAGTGATTTTGATGGAGTAGATCTTGATACCGAAGTAACTGTTAGTACTTCAGGTTCGACTATTACGGTAACAATTGTAAATGATGGTGGAACTACTGAAACTTTATATCCTAGACCATAATAATAAGGAGAGACACGGGAAAGACACGGGAACGCTTCGTGTGTCTTAATTAGGCACATTGAAAAAACATTTAAGTAAATATTTGGCGATGGTTTTTTTGAAACCATTCAACCAAACATGGGAAAAATAATGACAATAATATTTTTGATCTACGGCCTTTTCATAGGCTCATTCCTGAATGTATGCATTTACCGCATACCTTCAGGAATATCAATAGCATATCCACCGTCCTCCTGCGGAAGCTGCGGACACAGGCTTAATTACATAGACATGATACCGGTGGTAAATTACATAAAAAACAAAGGCAAATGCAGATACTGCGGTTCACCGTACTCCATGAAGTATCCCTTGATAGAATTGCTAAACGGAGTGTTGTATGCATTCATAGCATTGAAATACGGCTTTACATTAACTTCAATTTGGTATTGTCTCATAATAAGCTTGCTTATAACCATAAGCATCATAGACTTAAAGCACAAAATAATACCGGACAGTTTAAATATTGTCGGGGGAATAACAGGAATTATATTTATCATATTAGAAAAAACAATACTAACTGACAGCTTAATTGGAGCAGGAATAGGACTGGGATTGTTTTTATTAATAGCACTTATAACAAATGCCATGGGCGGCGGGGACATAAAGCTGATGGCAGTATTGGGACTCATATTTGGCGTCAAAGGAGTTCTGTTTATAACATTATTTTCCTTCGTCACAGGAGCAGTAATTTCATTAGTTTTATTAATTACGAAAGTAAAAAGCAGAAAAGATGAAATACCATTTGGACCGTTCATATCTTTATCTGCTTTAATGTATATATACTTTGGAAACGAAATAATAAATTGGTATTTAAACATAATTATGTAATTTTGTCATCCTGAGCATAGCGAAGGATCTCATCTTTTAATAATACTGAGATTTTTCACTGCGTTCAGAATGACAATAGTTTGGCATAAAGAGATTTTTAGTAACAGCAGATTACATACTAAAATATTAGATAGAAAGGTAAAACCATGGGGAGAATTTTATCTGTAGAAATTAAAAACAGGAATATAAAAATTTTGGAAGGAACCAAAAGCGGTTCTTCGTTAACGATTTATAAGAGCCTTTTTTTAGACATTGAACCGGGAAGCATTGATGACGGCAAAATCATTGATATGGATTCAGTTGTAGCAACTGTTGAAACAGCATTGACAGAACATAATATCAAATCAAAAAATGCAATATTTATTATTAATACAAATTCAACTGTTACAAGAAACATGGAATTACCATTACTAAAAAGCAAAACAGAAACAATGTCAATGATAAAAAGCGAATTAGATCAGCTTTTACCTGTTGACTTAAATCAATACAAACTGGTTTATAAGAAAACAGATTCAGTTACATCAGATGGTACAGAAAAGGGAAAATATATAGTATATGGACTTCCAATAGGAATATATGAACAATATATAGAGTTAGCCCAGAAACTTAAGTTAGAGTTAGTAGCTATTGATCTTGCTTCTAATTGCCTCGACAAAATTGCAGGTCAAAAGCTGACTATAAACAAGGAAAATCTGAAATCAGGAACAGCATCAGCATTTATTGACATTGGATACAGCAACATATCATTTTGTGTTGTAAATAACGGAAAAGATGATTTTTCAAGGATATCTTCAAATGGTATTTATGACATAGTTAAAAACTATGGGACTGTGTTTGAACTAAGTCAAGAAGAAGCAATGAATGAAATACAAACTCTTCCGCTGGGTGAAAATGTTGAAATTTTGTCTGATATTTCTAAAATAAACATTTTAGAAGACAACATAAACATGTGGATAGACGAATTCAACAGATATATAAGGTACTACAATTCAAACAACAAGGAAAGACAAATAGAAAAAATATATATTTATGGCAGTTTTGCTAAAATTATAGGACTAGAGTATTATTTAGAATCTCATTTGAACATTGACACAGAAATGATAAATGAAGTATCAAATGTTGTTATAAAAGATAGCTTAACGGAAAGTAACTTTGATATTAAATCTTATTTGATTCCTTTGCTGTCATTGTATATTGACAAAAATGATATTAACTTTTTAACTGACAAAAAGAAAAAGCATAAGAGCAAATTCAATGCTAATGTTGGTTTAATGGCAGTAGGGCTCATACTATTTTTAACTTTAGCGTTTTATATATATTCATACATGGTTGAAAAGTCATCCTTAGAAAAAGAAATTGCCACAATGGATGAGTTTATCAGCAATGAAGAAAATATAAAAACTAGCGAAGAAGCAATTGCAATGAAAAACAAGGCATTGCTGCTGAAAACTTATAAAAATGAAGTTGATAAGTTAAAGACAGCTATCAGAAACGAAGATGCGGTTACAACAATAATGTTTGAACAGGTTGCTTCTTCAATACCTGTAGGAACTAAAGTAAATTCCATGTCCATAGATAAAAGCAGCATACAATTGCAGTGCAGTTCAGCTTCAAGACAAGAAGTTGCTCAATTTGAGAAAAATTTAAAAGCGGTAGAATTTATTGATAATGTGTATATACCTGCTGTGGTTGATAGCGCCGAAGGCGGCAATTTTAATTATTCCTATTCAGTAATATGTGACATAAAGGATGTGATTGTAAATGAAGCTGAGTAAAAGAGAGAAAGTGTTAATATTCATATTGATTGTAGCAGTTATAGGATATGCAGCATATAGATTTTTGCCAGGTTCTAATTTATTTAATTTAGATGCAATGAAAGAGGAATACAATCAAAAAAGTGATGCATATGACACTATGTCACAAAACCTTCTGTTAAAAAGCAAGTACGAAGAAAATGTTAAGTTATTTAGCGATGAAATTAATAATTTAGACGTGATTTCAGATATTCAGCAGGAGAACATAATAGTGTTTTTAGATAATTATTTTACCAACAACAACATTGATGCAAACAACATAAGCTTTACAGATGCAACAGTAGTTCCCATGAACGACATTGTTGCACACGGGGAACCTAAAGCTGTAAGCACCTTAGAAACCATAATGAGTGAAATAAATGGGACAGGCTCAGTAAGTGAACAAAACACTGCTGATATTGGAAAAGAGGAAGGAACTGATGCAGAACAGGCTCAAAAATCCGAAGAAGAAGCTGAGCAGAAGCCGTCTCTTACAATTCGTTCAATTTCTGTGAACGTAGCATTTGAAAGCACCTATGACAGCATGATAAAATTTATTGATGCAATACAAATCAATGCTGTAGATATATCCATCACCAATATAAACACAGTATCACCGGGAGGGAATATTCTCCAGGGAACCATGACACTAAATTTCTACGGAGTTCCTAAACTTGATAGCTTTATTGAAGAAAACCAGGAATGGCTGTGGAAGGATTTAGTTAAGTTCGGAAAAAACAATCCATTTTTAATTGATGGATATGCAACGACATTTGCAAATGCCGGCAACAGCTTTGATTTCTACATGAGTGTTAAACCGGAAAGTTCAGACTTGCCAACTGTAATAGTAGGTAAAGCAGAAGATAAAAGCAGAAGCACATATGTATATGCAGACAGCAATAAAATGGAAGAAGTTGAATTCCAGTTTAAAAAAGATAACGACAAAATTTATTATAAATATAAAACTAAAAGCAGCACATATCCAAGTGATGGAACATGGATGGAATTTGCACCTGTAGAAAGTGACAGCATATTCATAAAAATATATTCAAGTGCAAGAAATTCAAAAACTGATTCTGCAGGGGTTAATATAGCTGTTACCAATACAACAGGATTAAAAGTACGTATTGAAGTTGAAGATGATGACACAACAAATCCAAGAGTATACTTCAAAGACGCAAGATTAGTAATAGTAACTAGAAAATAATACATCTTGGTTGCATTACTAGTCGTTATGGGACAAGTTTAAGAAGTTTAGAGATTATAATGAAAGAGGTGATTAGCATGAGAAAGCTGTTGAATAACAAAGGTTTGACGTTAATAGAGATAATTATTACACTGGCTGTTTTAGGTATTGTTATTGCTCCTCTCATGTCAATGTTTATAACCTCACAAAAGATCAATACAGAAAGTGAAAATGAGTATAATGCCATTCAGCTTGCACAAAAGTATATGGAAGAAATCAAAGGAATGGATGTTCTTGACACAGATAATGCAGATGGCTATCCATATATAACCAGTGAAGATACATATAAAAGAAACTTAACTGAGGATGGTTATGATTTGACAATCAGCGTAAAAAAAGCAGGTATGCAAAGTGGTGAGGTTGGAGTTGATAATCCGGCTGATTTAGTAACAGAATTTTCTACGCTTAAAATAAAAAAAGAATCTGTTATTTATTGGGATGGATTTGGAACTGTAACTAACAACGGCAACGGTGATGTGGATATTGTAATAACAAATGCAGATAAAAAAAATATCAAAGTGCTTTTAAATACTGATGCAGAAATAGGTATTACGAATGAACGAAGCGATGAAGTGACTTTATACATTTATAATATAGTTGGTGATACAACATATGATTGTGTAGTTGATGTAGTAAAAGGGCAAGTAAATAAAATATACAACAATTATACTGAAGACGAAGATGATATTGTTTCATTTGATAAAACAGCAAAAAATATATTGTACAATATTAATATCCATGTAGAAAAAGACGGGGAAAAAGTAATTGATGATATTATAGGCTCTACAATTTTTAAATATGAACCATAAGAAATAAATTAGGATTTCATTTTAGAAATAAAAAGGGATGATATATATGAAAAAGAAAATAAAAAGCAATAAAGGATCAAATTTAGTTCTGTTAGTTGTGGCAATAGGAGATATATCTTTGCTTGGAACATCTGTTTTAGGTGTTACAATGATGAATTATAAAATCAAAAAAGCAAACACAGAAATTAAAGATGCGTTTTACAGATCTGAAGCAGGCTTGGATGAAACATATTCAAATACTTATGCATTTGTACAAGATGCTGTAAAAGACTCTAATGGTGATGCTAATGCTTTTATTGGAGCTTTTAGGCTTGATAATATGGAGTATTTAAACAACAACAGTCCATATAGTCTATGTATAATTCCAAACACTGAATATGATGATGAAGGAACACCAATTGGTGTAACATATACTTTTGATGAAGATGAAATTCAAAAGCAAGCTGAGATAATATTTAATCATAATTACAAACTATATCTTGATGGCAAAATTGCAAGTCTTAACAACCTTGATATTCTTGACAATCCTAAGATAACAGTTGTTGACAACGGGTGGAATTACAATTCTGCAGATGACTTGTATACACAACTTAGCTTGTCAGTTGATTCCGAATATATCAATGATGATAATATTCAGAAGAAAACATCGGTAAATTTAACAATCGATGTTCCAGAATACAACGAGCCATATACTGTAGTGACTAAAATAATCCCTGTTAATCCATTTTGGACAATGGTGTTGACTGCTGATGACTTAAATATCAGCAGCAACAGTGAATTTGAAGGAAATGTGCATATTTCTGGGGACATGAATGTTGAGGATGATAATTTAAATACTTCTTTTAAAGGAGATTTAACAGTAAATGGAGATATGAACATTGATGGTAACTCTTCAATAACTAAAGTTAAAAATGTGTATACAAATAATATTTACCTGAATGGCAACAACGCAACATTTGAAACAATTGATTCTGGGAATAAAATATATGTTAAAGATGATTTGGAAATAAATAATCAGAATCAAAAGGTATTAATCGACGGTTCGTATTATGGATTCTCAGATGGAACTAATAATCCTGCTCCTGATAATTCCAGCGGTATCAACATCAATGAATCATTAGGGTTAGACATTGTGGTAACAGAAGATTTGTATTTATACGGAACTTCGTATGTAAAAATAAATGATACTCTTAAATATCAAACAGGAGAATCTGTGTCTGTTAAAGGAAATTACAGAGCTTATATGCAGCCATTGACATTTGCATCAGCTGTTTCTTCTGACGGAAAAGACTTGCGAAATGTTGAATTTGCAGATTACGACTTTATGAGACTTGCAGATCATTTCTCTGATGGAAGTAATTTTACTGCAATGCACAAAGCTGCTTACATAAATTATTATAATGAAGAATATGGAGGTTTAACAATACCTTTGGGAATAGATTTAAATGTAAATAAAATACATTCCATAGGCAGTACCATTAATGAAGGAAACCTTGAAGAGGCTACTATAGCTTTTGAGGATTATGAAGTGTTTACTGAAGCAGAAGATGTTTATGACATTCAAACAACAAAGTTAGGATATGAAAAAGACTATGAGGATAATTTTTTAGGTGATGTTAATTTCTCAGGACAGGTTAAATTAGACAATATGCCCTTAGATATTGAAAACTCACTTACAGCAAGTAAATATGTTTATATAGACGATGTAACCGGTACGTTCACACTGCCAAGCGGAAATTACAGTGGTGTTATAATTACAAATAAAAATTTGGTTATTTCGGACAATGTAATTTTCAAGGGATTGATAATAACTAATGGGAATATGACTGTATCAGGTGACTTTGATTTTGAAGGGGCGCTTATAGTTGGTGGAAATGTAAATTTATCAGCTACAGGTGAAAAAACTTTCAAACATAATAAGGATGTTGTTTCGAAAATAGTTGCTGAATATGATCTTCATAAAACAATATTTAAGGATAGCGCAAGTATTAGTACAATTAAGGTAACAACATTTGTTACCGGTGATACATCTGATGATGAAACAATCAATGTTGATTTTAGCAGGCTTATGAAATTTAATAGCTGGCAGATGGAATAGTCGAATGATAACATTGAAAATAATACATGTTTAGTGGGAGGTTAAAATATGAATAATAAATTGTTTAAAAAAACCATGTGCTTTGCTTTAACATTATTTTTGTTAATTTCTGTTTTTTCTGTTAATTTTGCCGATGCAGTTGCAGGTGACAGTGAGATGGAACCAATTCAATATACTCAAGGGGATACAGTTAATTTTCCTCAATACCCTAATGAAGGCTACGTAAGATTGGAAAAAACAGCAGAATGGGTTGAGGGTGAGGAGAATATTGCTAAGGTAACAATGGCTCTGGACGGAAAAGGAATGCCAAAGAAAACTGATGTGGTACTGGTAATTGACCGTTCAGGAAGTATGAATGAAGAGCTGAGTTTGACATACGAGGAAGTTCCGTTAACATTTACGGTAAACAAAACAATAAACTATCAATCTAATAATAAAAGCAAAAAAGGAACGTGGACAAATCGTACCAGCAGTTCTGCAACTATTTCCTTAACTGCCTATGTTGACAGCAGCGGAGCTTTTAAAGGATATAAATCCGGTGCAGCAATAACTGTATCGGGATTGATAACTAATGCAGCACGTTATAGAATGACTAGCAGCAGCAGCAATTTTATCTCATGGAATTCAATAAGCAACGATAATTGTGCTAATGCTTTAATCAGTATTTTTGGTGGCAGTCAAGCTATGGGTACTATTGATGGACAGGATATTACAGTTACTTTTCCTAGTTCAAAAGGAACACTACAAAATACTTCCGGTAGCATAACAACTACAAGAATAGCAGAAGCTAAAGAAGCAGCAAAAAAATTCGTAGCATCTTTGCTTGCTACAGAAAATTTAAGAACTTTAAATAATATTGCAGTTGTTTCATACTCCAGCAGCGGTTATGGAAATGGTACAGTATATCAAGATTCCGGACTATCACATAATAACACTGCATTAAATACTGCAATTGATAGTATAAAAGCAACTGGTGGTACACATATTCAGGCAGGTATAAAAAAAGCCCAGGATATACTGGAAGGAAGTACAGCAGACAACAAATATATTGTAGTGTTAAGTGATGGTGAACCAACATTTAGTTATAGAGCTACAGAAGCTGAACCAACTGTGGATGAAGATTTAGCTTTAAATTATTCTTCAGATATAGGATATAAGTTAACTGAATTTAATTCAAATGTTTTAGGTACTGGTGGAGATTATGACTACGATAGTGATGAGTACTATTATGCATACAGTAATTATGAAAATGTTTGGGTAGATGGTTACTGGGAGCCACGTTTGGTAGAAAAATATCCCGTAACGAATAACGGACTTCCAACAATTTCTCAAGCTCTCCTGGCAAAAAAATCAGGTATTGAAATATATTCTGTTGGATTTGCTGTTTCAGGTAATAGTGATGCACAGTATACAATGGAACACATAGCCTCTAGAACTGATAATTTTTATTTGACTACAGAGGATCTGAGTGGAGTATTTACAGATATTGCCGGAAGAATTGCAAAGGCAGGTACAAATTCAAGAATTAGTGGTTCAATTATAGCAAATGATGAAGCAGGATATAATTTTACAATAATTACAGGTGATATTAATCATCCAATTAATGCAATGCCAGGTACAGCAACAGTGACAAATAATTCAATCAGCTGGAATCTCGGAGATATTACAGAAACAAGGGCTTCTCTCACTTATTATATTCGATTCAATGTTACAGGGGGTAATCCTATCCCAGATGATGCAATGCTTGATACCGGAGGAGTATCGTCTGTTATATATCAAAATCACAATGAAAAGTGGGTTGAACAAAATTTCCAAAGCACAAGGTTATCTGCTGGGGGAGGTACGGTAAATGTATCATATTTCTTAGCTAATAGCAGTGGACAACCTGTAAATAGTAATGGAGAAATAATTCCATTTGAAAATCGTGTAATAATTGAAGGATCAAACGTTATAGAATCAGCTGCCTTAGGAGATATAATAACTTCTGCAGATTACGTTAGACCATTGAAAGGATACGTTAGTCAATCAACTGTGGCTTTGGATGAGGATGGAAATGCTGTTACAGCTCAAATTCCTGTATCAAGAGCAACAATTTATTTGAACTTTCCATACTATCCTCAGCCATCTTACAATGTGAGGTATAATGGCAATGGAAACACAGGAGGAGAGGTTCCTGTAGATGACGGAAATTACTATGTTGGCAATGAAGTAACGGTACTTGATAAAGGTACATTAGTTAGAGATGGCTTCACATTTATGGGGTGGAGCACAAGCAGTAATGGAGAAGTAATATATAGTGCAGGAAATAATTTTAATATGCCATCTAATGGAATAACATTGTATGCAGTTTGGGAAAGATCACAATATACTTTAAATATCAACTACAAGTATAAAGATGGTGAAATATTTGATACTCATATTGAAGTGTTAAATGTAAATGACGGTTACAACGTATCATCTCCTGAAAAACCAGGATGGAAGATTAAAGGAGGGGATGAAATTATATCAGGAAATATGCCTGAACATGATGTGACATATACTGTTGAGTATGAGAAAATTATAAATGAGCTGATTGGGCACTCCATGTATCCTAATAAGGGGCTTGAAGCAATAAGCGGAACAAATTTCACTGTAGTGGCAGAATTTGATTACACATTTGGCTTTAGTTTTATAGCGGGACAAGACTCTGCTGATTTTAATCTTTCGATGATTGGGGACTCAGATAACAATTTCACTTTGAACAACTATAAATTATATGAAGGAAGTACAATTGTTTCATCTGCAGATACTTTAGGCAATCTGAATAAAGATGAAATAGAAGATGGAAAAACATATACAATAACATACAGTTTAAAGTGCAATAAAAAAGACGTGAGTTTAGGTATAGAAGTAATTAATGATTTTATGATTGTTGATTTAGGAGTAGTTCCTAAAACAATAAACATTATTTCTATAGATATGCCTCCATTAGAGTAAACAACAATAAAGATATTAATATAAAAATTTTGAGTTTAAACATAAACTCAAAATTTTTATTTAACATTTGAGAGGTAGTAGTATGAAAGACAATAAAGGGTTTACACTAATTGAATTATTGGTTGTTCTTGGATTAGCAGGTATAGTTATTTCAGCCGTTATGTCATTTTTTATAGCTAATTACAAAAATTATGAACGAATAAATAATGAATCTGAATTACAATATCAATCACAGTTTATTATAAATTTTATGACTAATAAAATTTTAGAAGCTGAAGAGTATAATGAAGGTGCTTATATTGATAGATTCGCTTTTGAATATGCTGATGGAACGGAAATTACTTTCAAAAGAGAAGGTGACGAGATAATTTATCAATACGGTACTGATGCACCTGTTGAACTAGGCAGCTATGTTGTTGACCTTGAAATTTCTCCTGAGAGTACAAACGCTGTGAAAATCAAACTTACTTTACAAAAGGGAGACAGTGAAGAATATCCTGCAGAACAAACAGTCTATATGAGAAATTCAAATTAAAAAAACATGGCCGGACCATTGAGCATTATTCAAAGTTCCGGCCTCTCATTATTTTTGGACGCCTGAATATTTAATATTTTAAACAATTATAACTATAATTATACAATTAAGTTAAATATAATATATTTTCTTGAAGATATATTAATAATATATATTTTGACAATATATGACATTCTTTATATAATATTTATACTGATTTATATTGTATTTATGAAAGGATGTTGCATGTGGCAAAAATTTTATCCATTGAAATAGATAATTTTAGTATAAAAATTATTGAATGTATAAAAAAGGGTGAAATATTGTCAATTAGCAGCTGTACATCAATAAATATTCCTTCTGGTGTCGCGGATGGTAAAATCATTGATATGGATTTAATTGTCAATTTAATCAATGAATCGTTAACTACGAACATAATTAAAACTAAGAAGGCTGTTTTGGTTATTAATTCAGATACCGTCATAACCAGAAAAATTAAATTGCCGTTATTAAAGAAAAAATCCGAAACTATATCGATGATACGCCTGGAACTAGAACAGCTTGTGTCAGCGGATTTAAGCCTGTATGCGGTTGTTTATAAAACTGCTGATATTTCTGTTGATGATGGAATTAAAAATGCAATATACGTTATTTATTGCCTGCCCATAATATTATTTAACCAATACAAAGAATTAGCACGAAGGTTGAAGCTTAAGCTTATCAGTATTGATGTTTCATATAACTGTCTTAATAAAATATATGACCACGGATTATCTGTTAACAACAATGTTATTAAATCTGGTGGTATTTTTGTTTTTGTAAATCTAGGATTAAACACCATCTCTTTTTGTGTTGTAAAAAATGGCATCACTAATTTTTCTAGAATTTCGTATATTGAATTTGAAAAAGATTTCATTGAAAGAGTTGCTGAAACTCCTTTAAATTACAGTAACTCTATATGTGTTTCGGCTGAATTAATGCATGGATGGCTGGATGAGATAAGTAAGTATATAAGATATTATTATTCATTAGATAATGTTAATTATATTGATAAAATTTATATTTATGGGGCTTATTCACAAGCAGAAGGTTTTCAGGAATACTTATCAGTCAATTTGAATTGTGATGTTGAGATTATAAATAAACTTTCTAATGTAAAATTGTATGGTGATTATATTAATGGAAATTTTGAAATTCATAATTATTTTGTTTCTGTTTTAGCGTTAATCGGTGATAAAAGAGATGTAAATTTCTTAACTGAAGGATTTAAGCAAAAATTCAAATCTAATTTTCGCTTTGTAGTTGCTTTAACAGTTTTAACAATATTCATTTCGGCATATTATGCGATAAGCAATTTTAATGGCTCGTTTAAAAAAGAAATTGAAACTATGAGCTTATTCTTAAATAACAAAGAAAATGTAAAAATTAATGCTGAAATTGAAAATCTAAAGAATGAGGTAATTTATTTAGAGGAATATATTGAGCAAATCAAGATGCTTAAGATTGCAATAAAAAATGATGATTATGTGTGTTCTGAGATATTTAAGGAAATTTTAAATGCTATACCGCGCAATACAAAGGTAATTTCTGTTTCAGTAGATAAGAACAATACTGTATTGCAGTGTGTTTCTACTTCTATGGTTGAAGTTACTTTATTTATGCATAATCTTAGAGTTATAGATTTTATCGAAAGTATCTATATGCCGTCAGTTGCTGTTAAGCAAGAACTGCTGCACAACTATTCATATTCGGTTGTATGCAAATTTAAGGATGTGAGTAATTTTGAAGATTAATAATAAACTCACGGGATTTATTTCGATAATTATTATAGTAATTTCAATATTATTAATGAGGAGAATTGATTTTGGCAGTTTTTATAAAAAATTAAATCCAATAAGGGATGAATACAGTGAGACAAGTATAAAATATGAAAACATGTCCCAAAATTTAATAATGAAAAGTAAATATGGACAAAGAAAGGATGAATTGTTAGATGAAATTAATAACTATAATGTGGAAACAGATATATTGCAGGAGAAAGTTTTAGCAGTCGTATACCAGCACTGTATGAGAAACAATATAGCAATTACCAATATTAATTTCACTGAAATAATTCCTGTTTCTTTGGCGGAATCGGAAAGTGAAGAAATATTGAGTGAAATTCCCGGAGTTTATATGTGTTTGACAATAGAATTTAAAAGTACTTATGTGGATATGTTGGTGTTTATTGATGATATTAAAAATGATGATATGGACATTGCCTTAACTAACATGCGCACTATAGCATGGGAGGGAGATGTTATCTATGGCGTAGCTGATCTGAAATTTTATGCTCTACCTTTGAAAATGTGAGGTTTTAAGATGAATAATGTTATGAATAAGAGGGGGTTAACGGTAATTGAAATCATAATGACTTTAGCGGTGTTGGGAGTTGTAATATGCCCGTTGATGAATATGTTTATAACATCTCAGAGAATAATTAATTTCAGTGACAATGAATATAAATCCATTCAGACAGCACAAATGTATATGGAGGAAATCAAAGCTATGGACGAGCTGAATACTGAATTATACATTTTTAACAGTGAAACGGGGTGCTATGAGAGGAACGTGAGTGAGGCGGATAATAATTACGGAGCTGAAATAGCAATAGATCCTAATAGTATTATTTATTACATAAGTATTGATATTATTAGTGAGGGAGAAATAATCAGCAGTTTGGCAGGAAGTAAAGTATATGAATAATAAGGGTTCTACCTTAGTTCTTCTAGTTATTGTAATAGCTATAGTTATTGTTTTAGGAGTTTCAATATTGAATATTTCAATGATGCAGTATGAACTTAAAAGGTTTAATACTGAATCTAAAAAAACCTTTTACATGTCGGAAACTGGACTTAATGTTGCTTTTGTTGATGCTTATGGATTAATGGAGGAGGCGACAGAAGTTTCTTTGGAAAAAGCTGAAGAATATTTGTTTCTATTTCCTTTAAATGAAATGGAAGCTGAAAATATTTTTGAAGAGAGTTATAAGCTGTACGTGACTGCAAATTTGGAAAACAGAGTATACAGAGGATTAAACCCAATAGTAGAAGTAACCAATGGCGGTACATTGGTGTTTATCGATGATAAACTAACAGCTAATGTAATGTCTAAATATAATTCTGAAAATGTTGAAAAAAATGCCTGTGTAGATTTGATAATTTTAGTTCCTGGCTATTATGATGTAAAGAATAATGTTTTTGACTTACATGATTATTTAGAGTTTGATAATTGGTCGTAGGAATGATGGATGTACTTTAGAAATATTAAAATTTTGAGGTGCAATATGAAGAATAATAGAAAAGGGCTTACATTGATTGAATTGTTAGTAGCTCTGGGACTTTCTACAATGATTATTTTCTTGGTAATATCTTTTTTTATTACAAATTTGAAAAATTATAAGAGCATAAATAATGAATCAGAACTGCAATTTCAAGCACAGTATATTCTGAATTTCATGACTAATAAAATAATGGAGTCTGAAAATATTTCATTGTTACGAAAAGATGATTTAAATATGTATTCTATAAGCTATATTCGGCCTGTGGGAGTGGAATTGATAAGCAATAAAATATCATTTAAATATGGAGAATTAAGCAGCGAAAATTATGTTTTTCACATAACAAATAACAATATTCGTTATGGCCGCGGTGATAAAGATATTAAACCTACTGTGGAATTGGGAAGTTATATAAAATATATGTATGTTTCATTATTAAAGGAAAGCAGTTTAAGCAATGCTAAAATATTAAGAATAAGGATTATATTTGAAAAGGATAATGAAGACTATGAGGCAGAGCAAGTTGTATATATGAGAAATAATTGATGAAAAGATGAGATTCTGAAACAATAACTGCATTAAAAAAAATAAATACATTGACAAATAGGGA
>NZ_JAWQJF010000138.1:0-8046 GCF_033447055.1 Sedimentibacter sp. | reverse complement strand
ATGTTGAAAAAACTTAAAGTATACGCAGGTCCTGAGCACAATAACCAAGCTCAAAAACCACAAGTATACGAGTTTTAATAAGGGAGGAGGACAATTAGATGGACGTACAATACAGAGGAACAGGTAGAAGAAAAAGTGCAATTGCTAGAGTGAGATTAGTTCCAGGAACTGGAAAAATCACTATAAACAAAAGAGACTTGAATGAATATATTAAATATGAAACTTTAAGAACTATAGTTAGAGAACCTCTACTTATTACAGATACTATGGGTCAATATGATGCTTTAGTAAGTGTAAAGGGCGGTGGATACACTGGTCAAGCTGGAGCAATCAGACATGGTATTTCTAGAGCATTGTTGCAGGTTGATGGAGAACTTAGACCAATTCTTAAAAAAGCTGGATTCTTGACTAGAGATTCAAGAATGAAAGAAAGAAAGAAATATGGTTTGAAAAAAGCAAGAAGAGCTTCTCAGTTCAGCAAGAGATAATAAATATAATAGACAGATAGGGACGGTCCTTCTTGTCACACAAAGTGCGTGTGACAAGAAGGACCGTCCCCACTGTCAAAGTGTTTTCTTGGCACCCACTTTAAAAATCAAGTTTTTTTAGTGACTCCGAGAATTAATTTGAAAGGAGTTTTTTTAATGAAAAAAAACAATGTACAATTTATTACACACACTGCCCTTATAGCAGCGGCTTATGCAGCATTGACTTATGTTTTTGCGTTTATGAGCTATGGACAGGTTCAATTCAGAGTTGCAGAAATTTTAGTATTATTTGCTTTTATAGAGCCTAAATATGGCTTAGGGTTAGTATTGGGGTGTATTTTAGCTAATTTGGCAAGCCCCTTAGGTGTCATAGACATAGTTGTAGGATCTTTTGCTACTTTTGTTGCAGTATTGTTTATTATTCAAGTGAAAAAAGTTTTTGGATTTAACAAAAAATCATTGCTTTTAGCAAGTCTTGGTCCGGTAATATCAAATGCAATTTTTGTTGGTTTAGAACTCACGTATTTATTTGGAACACCATTTATTATAAATGCTATGTATGTTGCAATTGGAGAAATTGCAGTTGTAACAGTTGTTGGTACTGCTGCTGTTAATGCAATTATGAAAAACACTAACTTATCAGGCAAACTTTCAATGAATTAAATAATAACAGGGACGGTTCATCAATCAAAAAGAACCGTCCCTGTTTTTATTTTCTTGAATTTGAACACCTTTTGGAAGCCAAAAATTTAATGCGTTTGGAACTATTTTAAAATCAAGTTCATCACAAGCATAGTTTTCACCGTCAATGCATAAGTTAATTGGTTCCACGCTAGTTATTTTTACATGCTTGCATTTTCTGTAAGTAATATATTTTTTTAATTTGTTATTTTCTAAATGATTGCCTGTTTTGTAATTGTTTATAAGACTTATAATATTAAGCCGAGACATATTTTTTACGAAACACAAATCCATTATACCGTCATTAATTGCTGCCTTAGGCGCACATTTATATCCACCGCCATACGAATGACCATTTGCTATTACACCGAGCAGAAATGTGCCATTTATTGTTTCGCTTTCATCAATGACTACTTTTAAATCTTTTCCTAATTTTTTTAACAGGCAATAAAAAACTGACATAATGTAGCATCCTGAACCTGTTATAAAAGGAATTTTTTTAAATTTGTGCATATTGAATCCTGCATCTGCATCAAATCCAACGTTGCACACAGAAGCTGCATATTCATCTTTAACTTTTATAAGGTCCAATTTTACAACCTCTCCGTTTATTTGTAAGTCAATATCCTCGAAGTAGGTTCTATTTTCAAAATTTTTTACGAAATCATTTCCTGATCCGCATGGTATAATTCCAACACAGGCATGATTAAAATTGTATGCTGAATTAATAACTTCATGGAGAGTTCCGTCACCGCCGCATGCATAAAAAACTGTTGGAATTTCATCTTTGCATTTGTTGATTACAAATGAATTGACGTCACCTTTAAACTTCGTAAAGTATACTTCATATTCTGTTTTTTTGTTTTTCAAAAGAGCATGAATTTTATTTTCAATGTCATGTTGAGTTTTGCCTTTTCCGGCAACAGGGTTAATTATAAATATATGTCTCATAATATCCTCCAGTATTACAATTAAGATAACATTGAGAAAACGATTTGCCAAGGAAATCAAACTGCATAAATGAGTTTGGGGACGGACCTTTGTTCAAAGGTCCGTCCCCATTAAGTCATTTGCTTACTTTGTGCCGAATAATCTGTCTCCGGCATCTCCTAACCCTGGAACGATATACCCTATATCATTGTATTTTTCATCAATTGCTGCTGTGTAAATTTCAACATCAGGATGAGCTGCAGTAACCTTAGCAAGTCCCTCAGGAGCACAAACTAAGTGAATTGATTTTATTTTTTTGGCTCCGTGTTTTTTTAATAAAGATATAGCTCCATTCATAGAACCGCCTGTTGAAAGCATTGGTTCAGTTATAATTACAATTCTGTTTTCAATATCTTTTGGGAGTTTGCAGTAATATTCCACCGGTTGCAATGTTTCTTCGTTGCGGTATAATCCTATGTGACCTATTTTCGCATTTGGTATTAAGTCAATCATACCATCAACCATTCCCAAGCCTGCTCTAAGTACAGGAACAATTGCTATATCTTCTCCTGCCAGAGTTTGGCCGATAGTCTTAGTAATTGGTGTTTCTATTTCCACTTCTTTAAGCGGAAGATTTCTTGTTACCTCATAGGCCATTAACATGGCGATTTCTCTTACTAATTCTCTGAAATCCTTTGAGGAAGTATTTTTGTCTCTAAGCATTGTAAGCTTATGCTGTATTAATGGGTGAGAGACAACTGTAACATTATTCATATATTACTCCTTTGTTGCAAAATTTAGTTTACTTATGTTCAACTAATATTAATTTGTATAGAAAACCAAAAAATAAAGTTTGTTGTAATGCATATAAACATGTAATATAATTATTATATACAAACGGCACTTTGTCAATTGATTTTTTGAAATTCAAAGGAGAATTGCAATGATAAAAGGTACTGGAATAGACATGGCTGAAGTTGACAGAATTAAAAAAAACATTGAAAACGAAAGGTTTCTTAAAAAAATTTATTCAAAGGATGAATTAGAATACTTAAAAACAAGAAAATTCAATCCGCAGACAGCAACAGGAATGTTTGCCGCAAAGGAAGCTGTTTCAAAGTGTCTTGGTACGGGGTTTACAAATTTTGGTCCGTGTGATATTGAAATAGTAAAAGATGATTCAGGAAAGCCAATGGTTAAATTAATGAACAATGCATTAAAAAGGGCAGAAGAATCAAATATTGATACTATCCATTTATCTATATCACATACAAAAGTATATGCAATCGCATATTGTGTGGCTGAAGGAAATTGAGCTGATACAGTTGTCATATATTCATATATTTCATCATATATGTATTATATAACCAATGGAAGCAGGTTTTCGAATGGATAGGAAATTTAAAATATGTTGTTTGATTTTGATATTAACTGTGTTGTGTGGCTGTTTAGTTAAAAGTGATGACGCGTATGTTATTCCTGTAAATTATACAGGGGAAGCTTTAATGAAAGTTTATACTGAAAAAAGCGAAAATACTTATAATGTTAATATTGTTTGCAGAAATAATAATTATAGTATAAGAACAGATGCGGGAAACAAATCTTGGAACGCAGCTTTCTTATCAGACAAAAGATGTATTTTGAGCAATGGTAAATTTCCGGAAAGCAGTATTGTAATAGAAAACTTTGTTATTGGAGATTTGCTTGTTAATGATTTCGATTTCGGGAAATTTTACACTGACTTGGATACTATGCCGGAAGAATTAGTATATTGGGATGGAACATATAAGCATGTTTTAAATTTCAGCAAAGAAAACTTGCTTCCAAGCACAATTTATATTTATAAAAATGATAATTTAGTTAAAGCTATACAATATAAAAAAATAAGTATTGAAGAATAATAATTTTCACATTAATACAAAAGTTACCATACAACTTATTGTTCTAATGTGGTAAAATCACTTATATATGTTTAAATGAACTAAGAGAGTAATTGTGAGGTGTGTGATTTGGCAGATAACAAGAAAATATTGATTTCAATTCCAGAGAACTTATTAAATGAACTTGATAATGCAGTTAAAGCAGAAGGTACTAACAGAAGCGACTTTATAAGAAAATCTATAAGGTTTTATTTAATTGAGAAAAGAAAGATTGAAATCAGAAATAAAATGAAGGCCGGTTATTTGGAAATGAGCAACATTAACAAAAGTATTACAGAAGAATACTCAGAAGGGGACTATGAGGACTTTTTAAGCTATGAAACAAAATTAATAGGAAGTGAATAGTTTGATTGTTAAAAGGGGAGATGTATACTATGCCGACTTAAGCCCTGTCATTGGCTCTGAACAGGGGGGCATAAGACCGGTTTTAGTGGTTCAAAACGACATAGGTAATAGATATAGTCCAACAGTTATAGTATCTGCAATTACTTCTCAGATTAACAAGGCGAAGCTGCCTACACATATTGAAATTAGTTCAGATGATTTTAGCTTGCCTAAAGATTCTGTTGTTTTGTTGGAACAAATACGTACAATAGACAAAAAGCGCTTAAAAGAAAAAATCGGACGTTTTGACAGAAATCTCATGGGTGAAGTAGATGACTGTTTAAAAATAAGTCTGGGGTTAATTGACTTTTAATTAAAGATTTGTGCAATCACAAATCTTTTTATTATAAAGCAATAACTCAAGTACCTGGTACTTGAGTTATTGCTTTTTCTATTTAAAAGGAAAGTTCTCAAAAACATGCTTTTGTAGAGACCCCCAACTTCAACAAGAAATTAAGTTAGAATTAAAAAAACAAAGCAGACGTTTTGAATTTTCAAATCAAGGCGTCTTTTTTTGCGAAAATTATCGAATATTGTAACACTTTTAATAAGTAATCATAAAATGTTATTAAAGGGGATGAATATATGTCTGAAGAACATAAAAACCTTTATTATATAAAAGGAAAAATAGTAATATACTGTGAAAAAGAAGTGGATGATATAGATAATAACAACAATAAGTTAGATGTTACCACTGATGATTATTTAGGAACAGATAAAAAAGAAGTTGAAAAAATAAAAGAAAATGAAATAGTTGAAGAAGTACAAAAAATCGTTATCGAAGAAATTGAGAAAGTTCAAGAAATTGAGAAAGTTCAAGAAATTGAAAAGATTGAAGAAATTCAAGAAAATGATGAAATAATTAAAAATATTGAAGGAGTCGATATTATGTCAGTAAATTGTGTAACAGATAATTGTTGCGAATGCAATGCAATTTTTACAAATTCTGAAAATAGAGCAGCTTTTGGTTATCAAGCTGAAAGTGCTTCTTGTGTATGTCATGACATTTGTGTAGAGGATGTTCGTGATATTTGTGTTAAAGAAAGTACGCTAACCTATTGTATACCTTGCAATCCCGATGGTCGTGCAGGTTGTCGTGGAGGATTTTTACCAGATGGACCACCAACAATCCAAAGTTGGAGAGTGTTGTGTGCAGACGAGAACATTAGCCCTTCTACTAATTGCGACCGTATAATTAATAACGTTGAATTCGAAGTAGTATTAAGATACAATTCATCTGCTGGTACAACCTTGGTTGTTGTAACTCCAAAAGATACATTAACGTGCTTTTGGCATCAATTTGCAAGATTCCCAAGCGGAGCATTTTACACTAATAATACATCAGGACTTAATCAATTCAGAAATGAATTAGCTCAAATTGATGGCTCTTGCAAAGTAATTATTATTGAAGATGTAAGGGTTGGAGTAGATGGAAATGACTGCTTGTTATTTATCGATTATAAAATCATCGATAAATTGTGGAAACATGAAAATCTTTTAGTATCAGCAATCAAACCTTATGTAAGTGGTAATGAAATTGACAACATTACAGTTAGCAAGGAATTTGGTCAAGGTCATCAAATCGGTTCTTGTACAGGAAGCGGCCCTTGCAGTGGTCTGGATTTTAGCTAATAACAACAAAATAAAGGGATGCCTCAAAAAGGAAATCCCTTTATTTTGTTAGCAAAGTTTCAATTTGAGTTAACTTGAATTCTATTCTTAAAAGAACGTCCATTATTTCTTTGAAAAGTGTTTCTTTATCTTGATTATCCTGTGTATTGTTTATCTTATTCCAATAAGTTGTTTTCTTAAATGCATGATTATTTGTGTCTTTCATTTTTTGTTCTAAATCAATCATTTCTTTTAAGATGTTTTTATTTTGCTCAGCTTGTGTAGAATTTTCGTCTGCAGAATATGCTTCCGCTTCCGCTTCTACATTATATTCATTACCTTCCATCTATTAAACTCCTTTACAATTTAACGTTACTATTAAAAATATTCAACAACTTAAATTTTATGCTAAACAATTTTCAATTCTTAATTAGAAGATTGTGGGTACGGACCTTTTTTCGCAATAATTAACGTTAATATATCATTGAAAGTATCTTATGTTTATTGTTCTTTGTTTTTAATAAATCCGTTGCTTTTTAATAGTGTCCTTACGTCTCCTATCATGTACAGAGAGCCCACAAATGCCACATATTCATCTTTGTTGATATTTTGAAGTGTTGGGATAATCTCTTCATAATTAATCAATGGAGTAACATCTATGTCTGAGTGTTTTTTGATTAATTCTGCTAAATCTACAGAGCTCATAGCTCTTTGATTATTTGGTGTTAATGTGTATATTTTTTTGCACAAAGGAAGTATATAAGGAAGAACATCCTCTGGATTCTTATCTTTAAGCATTCCAAAGAAAAGTATTATTTTATTGTTTTTGAAATTTTCTTTTACAGCTTTTGAAAAATATTCTATTCCATTGATGTTGTGACCACCGTCAAGAACTATGACAGGATTTTCTTTCAATATTTCAAATCTTCCTGCAAAACGGCAATCATTTAATCCTTTTTTTATGCTTTCTTCAGTTATATCATATCCATAATCTTTGATTATTTCTAATGTACGAAGAGCTGTTAAAGCATTATAAAGCTGATGTTCTCCCAAGAAGTTGATTTTTACCTCAGGAAGATTGAATACATCGGTTTTTAAATATTTAAACCATTGATTTGTAAGATTTCCGCTTATTTTTTGAATATTGTCCATTTGGGTATAATAAACAGTTGCATTTTTCTCTTTTGCAACATGCTCTATTTCATCTACAATATTTTCTGCTTGAGGATATATTACAACAGAGGAATTTTCTTTTATTATCCCTGCTTTTTCAAATGCTATTTTTTCTAACGTGCCTCCAAGATACTCCATGTGGTCATAACTTATGGAGGTTATAACTGAAACAAGTGTATTTTTCACTACGTTTGTTGCATCATATCTTCCGCCTAAACCTACTTCAAGCACTAAAAAATCAATACTTTGCTCCTGAAAATATTTGAATCCTATGGCAGTTACAACTTCAAATTCAGTTGGATGATTAAAACCTTCCTTAAGCATAATATCTATTTTTTCTTTAACCAATGATGTGATTCTGGCAAGGGAATCGTGATCAATATGTTTTTTATTTGTTTGTATTCTTTCGGAAAACTCTTCAAGAAAAGGACTTATGAACAATCCTGTTTTATAACCTGATGACATGAGTACATCATGAATCATATTGCTTGTGGAACCCTTTCCGTTTGTTCCTGCTACATGGATTATTTTATAACTGTCTTGAGGATTGCCCAAAAGCTCTGTGAGTTTTGTAATATTTTGAAGACCAAGCTTCGAACCGAATTTATAAGTGGAATGAATAAATTGTAATGATTCTTCGTAATTCATTTTTTCCCCCCATTGTTTTATGTTCATATATTATAATATTTTTAAGAAATTTTCAAATATTATTTGTAGAATTATAAGTTGTCAATTTATTTGGAGTGTGTTAAAATATCTTAGAATTTAAAGGAATGGAATTGTGTGAAGGGATGGATAAATGAAGAATTACTATAAAATAAATGAAATTTCGAACTTAT
>NZ_JAWQJF010000137.1:0-7235 GCF_033447055.1 Sedimentibacter sp. | reverse complement strand
CTAATAATATTTTTCAATTTGTCCTCCTCTATTATAACGACAAATGTCGTTCCCAACATTATATAGACTATAATTTTGGAAGTTTTGTTCCAAAATTATGAAAAGATTATGTAATTTCTTAGCTTATTATAGTTTTATTCAGCATAAAAGTAAATAGGTAATAATAGACATATGTATTGACTTATGCGTAGAAAATAAATTATAATTATGTATAATAAATTATGGGAATGATAATGGACGAAATATTTATGATGGAAGCCTTGAAAGAGGCTAAAAAAGCATATGAAATTAATGAAGTGCCTATAGGAGCAGTAATAGTAAGAAATGGGGAAATTGTAGGAAAAGGGTTTAATCAAAAGGAAACATTAAAAGATGCCACACTACATGCTGAAATTTCTGCTATTAGGGATGCATGCAAAAATTTAGGAGGATGGCGTTTGCCCGGGTGTACAATGTATGTAACGTTGGAGCCGTGTCCAATGTGTGCCGGTGCATTAGTAAATTCAAGAGTTGAAAGACTTGTAATTGGCACAAGGGATTTTAAAACAGGAGCATGCGGTTCAGTTTTAAATATTGTTCAGATGGAAAATTTAAATCATCAAATAGATGTTCAATTTGGAGTATTAGAAGAAGAATGTTCAAATATGTTGAAGGAATTTTTTGCTGAGCTTAGAAAATACAAAAAATAGTTATGGAGGAACCATGGAAAGATATCCGATACTTGAAGTTGATTTAAAAAAAATGTACACTAACACAAAAATAGTGACAGAATTATGCAACACACAAGGTATTAAAATAGCCGGCATTATTAAGGGCTTTGGCGGTATGGTTGAAGGTGCCTTGGAAATGGAAAAGGGCGGATGTTCTCAAATTGGAAGCTCCAGGATTGAACAATTAAAAACAGTGAAAGAAAAGGGTGTTGCTGTTCCTCTGCTTTTAGTAAGAATACCTATGCTTTGTGAAATAGAGGATGTAGTTAAATACAGCGATATTTGCCTGGTTTCAGAAAGAAATACATTGATTGAATTAAACAATGAAGCAAAAAAACAAAACAAAAAATACGGCGCAGTATTGATGTATGATTTAGGAGATTTGAGGGAAGGTGTATTTACAAGACAAGAATTAATTTGTCTTGCTGAATTTGTTGAGTATGAACTTGATAATGTTGTTCTTGAAGGTATAGGTTCTAATTTGAGTTGCTATGGATCAGTTGCACCTACAACAAAAAATTTAACTGAATTGTCAGAAGCTGCAAGTGCTATAGAAGAAAAATTGAACAGACATTTAAACATTGTATCCGGTGGAGGTACAACAACATTACCTCTTTTAGTAAGAGGAGGAGTTCCAGGTAAAATTAATCATCTGCGTATCGGGGAAGGAATTATAAATACTCAAGATCTTCCTCTTTATTGGAATACAAATATAGAAGGTCTTGATAAGGATACATTTGTTTTAAAAGCACAAATAATAGAATTAAATGAAAAACCAACTCATCCTATCGGAGAACTAATGGTCAATGCATTTGGCGAATATGGTCATTACGAAGACAGAGGAATAAGAAGAAGGGCAATAGTAGCATTGGGAAATCAGGATGTTGGGGATTCTTCAAAACTCGTTCCAAAGGATAAAAATATTATTGTTTTAGGAGCAAGCAGCGACCACACAATATTGGATATTGAGGACTGCAGCAGAAATTATAAACTCGGAGATATAATCGAATTTAATGTTTTATATCAGGCGATGTTGTTTACTGCATTATCTGAATATATTAATAAAAAATTTATTCAATATTGATTAAATGCAACAATGGAAAGGATGTTTTTATGAAATTAATATCTTGGAATGTAAATGGTTTGAGAGCATGTGTAAACAAGGGATTTATTGATATTTTCAAAGAATTAAATGCAGATGTTTTCTGCTTACAGGAGACAAAGCTCCAGGACGGGCAGATAGAATTAAATTTAGAAGGATATTACGATTATTGGAATTATGCAGAGAAAAAAGGATATTCGGGAACTGCAGTTTTTTCCAAACAAGAGCCTTTGTCGGTTGATTACGGAATGGGAATTGAAGAACATGATAAAGAAGGAAGAGTAATTACTCTTGAATATGATAAATTTTATCTTGTAAATGTTTATACACCAAATTCTAAAAGAGAGTTGTTAAGGCTTGATTACAGAATGTTGTGGGAAGATGATTTTAGGAAATACCTTTTGAAGCTCAATGAAAATAAACCTGTTGTAATGTGCGGTGATTTAAATGTTGCACACAAGGAAATAGATTTAAAAAATCCGAAAGCAAATAGAAAAAGTGCAGGATTTACGGATGAAGAAAGAGAAAAAATGACTGTCCTTACAAGTAATGGTTTTATAGATACCTTTAGATATTTTTATCCGGACAAGGAAGATGCTTATTCATGGTGGTCGAATTTTGCAAAAGCAAGGGAAAGAAATATTGGTTGGAGAATAGATTATTTTATAATATCTAAAGATTTTGAAAATCAAATTGAGGATGCATTTATTTGTCCTGAAATTTTCGGAAGCGATCATTGTCCTGTAGGAGTAATTACAAAGTAATATTGTTATTGTTTGAAAGACGAAGTATTGTTCGTATACTTTGAATATAATAGTCGATAACACGAAAATTATTTATAAATTACATATTGCTTATTCCTGTTTTTTAAGTTATAATACAGTTGTTAAAAAAATTAAATATGATTGCATCAATATATAAGGATAATATGGTTCCTACGTTTCTACCAAACAGCCGTAAATTGTTTGACTATTGAAGTTTTTTGTTAATGTCTTGTATATGATGCGAATAGTAAAATCTATTCGTTTTTTTATATTAAAAAAATTTTTGGAGGAGAAATAATTGAAAAAAATTATTAGTATTATTTTAACACTATTATTAACACTTTCTCTATTTACTGCATGTGCTGAAAAGGAAGCAACACCGGCAGAACCTACACCGGCAGAACCAGCAGCTGAGGAGCCAGCAGCTGAGGAACCTTCAATAACTGGAATTTTTCCAGCAATCGCAAAAGAGGATATTAAAATTGGCGTAATTCATATTGGAAACCCTGCAGATGGATCTGGTTATACATTTGCACATGATCAAGGAATTGCAGGAATGCAGGAAGCTTTAGGTCTTGAGGACAGTCAAATCATTCGTAAGAACAATGTAAATGACAGTGATCCAACAGCTACTGAAACAGCAATTCTTGAATGTATTGAAGAAGGAGCTAACATTGTATTTGGAACAAGCTGGGGATACATGGACACAATGGAAGCTTTAGCAGCCGAATATCCTGACGTTATATTCTCACATGGTACAGGTTATAAGTGCAATGATACAAACTTTAATAATTATTTCGGAAGAATTTATCAATCAAGATATTTATCAGGTATTGCAGCTGGTTTGAAAACAGAAAGCAACTTGATTGGATATGTAGCAGCTATGGGCCAGGATAACTCTGAAGTAACAGGTGGTATAAATGCATTTGCAATGGGAGTAAATTCAGTTAATCCAGATGCACAAGTTTATGTAAAAGTAACAAATAGCTGGTTCTCCCCTGAAGAAGAAACTAATGCAGCTAAAGCATTATTGTCGGAAGGATGCGACGTAATTGCACAGCATTGTGATACACCTAACCCACAGTTAGAAGCTGAAAAAGCAGGAGCATTTGGAGTTGGCTACAATTCAGATATGTCTAAAGATGCACCAAAAGCAACATTAACATCAGCTGTATGGAACTGGTCAGCATATTATACATGGGCAGTAGAAAATGTTATTAACGGAACATGGACAAATGAAAATTATTACGGTGGAATGGTTGAAGGATTAGTTGATATTGCTCCTCTTAATGAAAGCATAGTTGCTGAAGGAACAGAAGAAGCAATTGAAACTGCAAGACAATCAATTCTTGATGGAAGCTTCAATGTTTTTGATGGCGTAATTGAAACTAATGACGGTAAAACAGTTGGAGAAGAAGGAAAAACTTTAGATGATGCAACAATTACCGGAGGAATTAACTGGTATTTTAAAACTGTTACAGTAAAATAATCAGGTATTAATTTTAGTCAGCTTTCGTTAAAATATAATTAATGAAAGCTGACCATTTATATTTAAGGCATTGTGTGATGGCAATTATTATTTTATTATACACTTGCAATTATGCAGATAGGAGTTAGTATGTCAAAATCAAATGAAACAACATATGCCATAGAACTTAAAGGAATTTCAAAAACATTTGGATCTATTGTAGCCAATGACAATATAAACCTTACCATTAAATATGGAGAAATTCTTGCTTTGCTTGGAGAGAATGGCTCAGGTAAAACAACTTTAATGAATATGTTGTCCGGTATTTATTATCCCGATGCCGGTACTATATCTGTTGCAGGCAAGGAAGTAACAATAAGTTCACCTACAGAATCAATTGATTTTGGAATTGGCATGATTCATCAACATTTTAAATTAGTGGAAGTTTTAAACGCAATGGACAACATAGTTTTGGGGACAAAGGAGAAGTATCTGAAACCAAAGGCTTTGAAAGAAAAAATATCGAATATAAGCAATAAATTTGGATTGGAAATTGAACCGGAAAAAAAGATATACAACATGTACGTAAGTGAAAAACAAACGGTGGAAATTATGAAAGTGTTGTATCGTGGAGCTGAAATTTTAATTTTGGATGAACCAACGGCGGTATTGACACCTCAAGAAATAGAAAAGTTATTTGCAATATTGCGAAAAATGAAGGAACAAGGAAGCGCAATCATTATAATTACGCATAAGCTTCATGAAGTTTTAGCAATAAGCGACCGCGTGGCAATTCTTCGCAAGGGTACTCTTATTGATACTGTTAAAACAGAGGAAACAAATGAAAATCAATTGACAGAACTAATGGTTGGAAGGCCTGTTAGCTTAAAAATTGATAGACCGGAAATAAAGGAAAAACACACTATTCTTAAAGTTATAGACCTTTCTGTCGCCAATGAAGATGGAACTGAGGCTTTGAAAAACATTAACTTTAATCTTAAAAGAGGGGAAATTTTAGGAGTGGCTGGAATTGCCGGAAGCGGACAGAAAGAATTGTGTGAATCAATTGCAGGACTTACAAAAATAAGAAAAGGTGCTGTATTGTTTAATAAAGAAAATATTATAGGGAAAACTCCCGATGAAATTATAAATTTAGGCATCAGTATGAGCTTCGTCCCTGAAGACCGTCTTGGAATGGGACTTGTTGCGTCTATGGGCATGATTGAAAATATGATGCTGAAATCCTATAAAAAAAATGATGGATTTTTTATTGATAAAAAACCTGCCAGAGAATTATCAGAACAATTGGTGAAAAAGTTGGGTATTGTTACACCAGGCGTGGATACACCTGTTCGAATGATGTCTGGAGGAAATGTTCAAAAGGTTTTGCTTGGAAGAGAAATTGAATCAAATCCTAACGTTCTTATAACTGCTTATCCTGTAAGAGGACTTGATATAAACTCTTCTTATGTTATTTATGATTTGTTAAATGAACAAAAGAAAAAAGGTGTTGCGATTCTTTTTATTGGAGAAGATCTGGACGTATTGATGGAATTATCTGACAGAATCATGGTTTTATGCCATGGTGAATTGAAAGGAATTGTGGATGCCAAACAAACAACCAAGGAAGAAATTGGACTTATGATGACGGGACGCAGTTTGGAGGGAATGGATCAAGATGAGTGATATAAATAAAAAAGCAAGAGAACCCCTTATTCGTACTGTAAAAAGAGCAGAGCGCTCAAAAATGGAAATATTAAGGTTAAGAATCATAGCATTTGCACTTGCCTTAATTGCAGGTGGTTTATTTGTTTTATTGATAGGATTCAATCCTTTAGAAATATATGCCACAATCATATCAGGGGCGTTTAGAAGCAAAATGGCAGTCCAAGCAACCATAAAATTCATGATTCCGCTGCTCATTTCTTCTCTAGGAGTAACGCTGGCATTTAAAATGCGTTTTTGGAATATAGGAGCAGAAGGTCAAATTATAGTGGGAGCAATTTGCTCATCATATTTTGCTTTGTTCCATAGTGACTGGCCGCATATGCTTTTGCTGCTGGCAATGTTTGTGGTTGGATTTATTGGAGGAGGTTTGTGGGGACTTATACCTGCATACTTTAAATCAAAATTTAATACAAATGAAACTCTTTTTACATTAATGTTGAATTATATAGCATTGCACATTATATCTTTCTTGCGTGACGGTCCATGGAAAGATCCAGGATCTTCAGGATTCCCAAAAATCGCACGATTTGTTGCCAATGCACAAATAGATAAAGTATTTGGCGTTCAATTTGGCTGGCTTATTGGATTATTGCTGGTTGTCATTGTATATATATATTTAAAGTACACAAAACAAGGATATGAAATAAGTGTCGTTGGCGAGAGCCAATCTACTGCTAAATATGCCGGAATGAATGTGAAGAAAATAATTCTTCGTACAATGATTTTAAGCGGAGGTATATGCGGTATAACCGGAATGATTCAGTCAGCAGGTTCAGATATGACGTTGGCTTCATCTGTGGCAGGGGGAGTTGGTTTTACAGCTATTATTGTTGCATGGCTTGCAAATCTAAATCCATTTAACATTTTGGTGGTTTCATTCTTATTCAGTGTTTTGGAAAAAGGAAGCAGTGTAATGCAATCAACCCATGGAATATCTACTTATTCTGCCAGTGTTTTGCAAGGAATAATTTTATTCTTTATTTTAGGTTGTGAATTTTATATTCGCTATAAATTCGTATTGCGCAGTATACGCAACAAAGGAGGTAGCAAATAATGAATATGTTTTTTAATTTTTTAATTGCAGCAGTATTTGCGGGAACTCCGCTGTTATTTGGTACTCTGGGTGAAATTATGAATGAAAAAGCCGGACATTTGAACTTAGGAGTGGAAGGAATGATGGCTATGGGCGCTTGTGCAGGGTTTATGGCAGGCTTTTTCAGCGATAATTTTATTGTTGCATTGTTAGCGGCATTTGCGGCAGGACTAATAGGAGCATTGATTTATGCCGTCCTCACCATAACTTTTATGGCAGATCAGAACGTAACTGGACTTACCCTAACAATATTCGGAACTGGAATATCCAATTTTGTTGGTGAATACATGCTTGTAAATTCAAAAACAAGTTCATTAAAACTTCCTGAACAAATTACAGCACAAATAAGCAACATTAACATACCTGGTTT
>NZ_JAWQJF010000136.1:0-3823 GCF_033447055.1 Sedimentibacter sp. | reverse complement strand
TTCATATATAACTTATCAGGAAAGAGGTTTAGCGACAGAAGCTGATGGAGACGAAAAAAGCAAGAAAAAATTCGGTAAAAAAGGGAAAAACAAAAAAAGTGAAGCTAATGCTTAAACATTACTATAAGTAGGGGTTAATATGGGTAGGAAAAGAAAAACAGATGGTGGCGGTGCAAGTTGGCTAGAAACATACAGTGATATGGTTACATTGCTATTGACTTTCTTTATTATGCTGTATGCTATGTCAACTATTGATGCGCAAAAATATGCTATTATAGTTGAAGCATTTTCAAAAGGAAATCAAGTCAAAGAAACAGAAGAAGATCTGTCCGGAACAGGAAAAATGGATGGAGGAACGGTTGAAATTGAGGAAGCTGATGAAGAAAACATCGATCAATTATATGCTATGCTTAAAAGTTATGTTGATGAAAATAACTTAAGCGAAAGTGTTGAATTAAGTAAAAGTGAAGAATATGTTTTTATAAGGTTTTCTGATGAAATAACTTTCAAAGGATACAGCAATACTCTAAATCAAAGCGGAAAAGAAATATTGGATGTGCTTGCAATCGGACTGGAATTAGTTGATGAGTATATCGAAGAAGTAATCATAGCGGGACATACAGCAGCAGTAGAAAATGATAAATCAAATATTGACAGGGCACTGTCAACAGACAGAGCAAATGCGGTCCTCCAATATTTGGAAGGCAAAGGCGTTATCAGCCCGGCAAAATATTTGGCAATTGGATATGGATTGTATAGTCCTATAGCTGATAATAGTACCACTGAAGGAAGAGCTAAAAACAGAAGAGTTGAAATATACATAAGCAGAAAAGGGTATCCAATCAGTTATACTAAAATAATCAGTAACACTTTAAATGGAATTGATGATGTTGAAAATATGGATAATGCAGAAAATCTGCAACATCCGAAGAATTAGTATAAATGACAAAACTAATAGAACGAGGGCATATATATGGCAGAAATATTATCGCAGAGCCAGATAGATGAACTGCTAAACAACTTAAGCAGCGGTGATGTTGATATACAGGAAATAGAAACAAATGATAAAAAAATTAAAGAATATGACTTCAGAAGTCCTAAGAAAATAACAAAAGAAACAATAAAACTTTTAAAAAGTATTTATGAAAATTATTGTCGTATGCTTTCATCTCGTTTGACTTCAGTGTTAAGACTTATGTGCGATGTAACAGTTGAACAGGTGGAAGAAAGCATATTTCACGAATACAATAATGCATTAGATGACTATGTATTGATGGGACTAATAAATGTTAATTATCCCGACAAAACAACTTCTGATAGTCAAATTCTTATGGAAATATCTAAGCCTTTATCTTTTGTAATCATAGACAGACTTTTAGGAGGCAGTGGAGAGGAATATGAAATTAGTAGAGAGTATACAGATATTGAGCTGTCATTATTGGGTAATTTACTAAAGCAGGTTATTCCCCAAATGGGAACATCATGGGAAGGAACAATAGATATTGGTACTGAACTTGCTAAAATAGAAACAAATTCAAGATTTATTCAATCAATTAATTACAATGATACTGTTATAATAGTTGTCCTTAATGTTGCATTAAATGAATCAACTGGTAAAATTACAATATGTATGCCATCAACTATTATTAGCGAAGTAATGAAAAAGGCAAATATTTTTTCAAAAACTAGCATCAAGAAATTAGATCAAAGCTTAGAAGATCAGAAAGAAATAATTATGGAGTCATTAAAAACTTCAAAATTGACAATAACGGGTGTGCTTGGAAAAGCTCAAGCTACGCTTCAAGATATAATTAATATGCAAGTTGGAGATTTGATTATACTTGATAAAGAAGTAAATTCATGCGTGGATGTCAACGTAGACGGTGAAAAATGGTTTGAAGGGAACTGGGGAAATAAAAAAAATAAGGGCGTTATAAAAATAAAGAAAATTATACGTTAAGAGGAGCTACTTATGATGAATGAAAATATTTTTTCGGATATGGAGCGAGATGTAATAGGAGAAGTAATGAACATAAGCTTGGGATCTTCTGCTACATCTCTGTCAACATTATTAGGAAAAAGAGTTGAAATAACCGTACCAAAAATCGATGTACTTAATGCAAAACAATTCAGCTATGAAAATTTAGAGCCGGCAATAGGGGTGGAAATAAATTATATAGAAGGATTAAACGGCGTCAATTTAATGATATGGAAAAGGATGGATGCCAAATCAATTATTGAAATTTTGATGGGACAAACTATAGTTGATGATGAATTTGAAATGGATGAGATAAATACAAGTGCCATATGTGAAGTAATGAATCAAATGATGGGTTCAGCTGCTACAGCATTATCGGATTTTTTGGGTAAATCCATAAATATATCAACACCTTTAGCTTATGAAATAAATGATAAAACGGAATTTCAAAATAAATATTTCATAGATGATGATGTTATAGTTGCAGTCAGTTTTGATTTATTCATTGAAGGCACAGTGCAAAGTCAATTTATAAATGTTATGCCTGTTTCTCTTGCGAGAGAAATAGTGTCCAATTTTTTAAAGGGAGTTGAAAGTTTAGATAGTACAAGTATTGATGAAAATACAAAAAACATTGAAAGTGCTAAAAGTGTTGAGCATGCAAAGGATGCAGAAATTATTGCTGAGATGAAAGAGAATAATATAAATATACAGCAAGACTTTGATTGTGAGGACGATGTATATAAAGAGAAAACTCTAATTAGAAGTAATAATATTGGTACAAAAATCAAACAGAAAAAGAAAGAACAAATTCCTGTAAATGTAAGGCAGATGGAATATGAAAGTTTTGATGAAGAAGAAGACATATTATCGGAAGAACAACGTTCTAATTTAGAGCTAATATTGACAGTACCATTGGAAATCAGTGTTGAAATAGGAAAGAGCAGAAGACAAATTAAAGATATTCTTGAATTTTCACAAGGAACAATAGTGGAACTTGACAAACAGGCAGGAGCGTTGGTAGACGTAATTGTAAATGGACAGTTAATAGCGAAAGGCGAAGTCGTAGTAGTAAATGATAACTTTGGAGTAAGAATTATAGAAATTGTTAAAAAAGATGAATTAATTAAAATTACATTATAGAATTGTTATTATATGGAGGATAAAATGGAAGGTAAAATATTAATAGTAGATGATGCAGCTTTTATGAGAATGATGATAAGAGATACGCTTAAAAAGAACGGGTATGAAAATTTAATAGAAGCAGCAGATGGGGAATTGGCAGTACAAACATATAAGGCAGAAAAACCAGACTTGGTAATTATGGATATAACAATGCCAAATAAAAATGGTTTAGAAGCATTAAAGGAAATCAGGGGAATTGATTCTAATGCTAAAATAGTAATGTGTTCAGCTATGGGACAAGAATCCATGGTCGTAGAAGCAATAAGAAATGGCGCAAAAGATTTTATTGTAAAGCCTTTTAAAGGTGACAGAGTATTAAAAACTGTACAAGGCATACTTGGACAATAGGAGCTGATAACAATTAAAGATATATTTTCACTTATAATTTCTGTTATGGGCATTATACTGGTTTTGTTTTTGACGTATTATTGCACAAAATGGATTTCAACAAAAACAAATGTAATAAATAAATCGAAATATATGAATATTGTTGACAGAATAATGTTGGGACAGAACCAATTTCTGGCTATAGCAGAAATAACCAATAAATATTATTTGCTTAGTGTTACGGAAAAGGAAATAAACATAATTAAGGAATTAGATGATTTTGAGTTAAAAAATGATGAAAAAAAAGAAGAAGGTATAGATTTTAATAAAGTG
>NZ_JAWQJF010000135.1:0-10225 GCF_033447055.1 Sedimentibacter sp. | reverse complement strand
TGAGCCCACTTTAATTGTCTCTGTCTTGCTGTCACCGCCGCATGCGCTTAAAATTCCTGAAATGAGCACCAGCATGATTATCATAGCAACACCCTTAGTTAATTTTGTTTTTTTTAATATCATAACGCCTCCTATATTAATATTATTTATTTTTTGACACAACTTCCAATATATTCATCAGATAGTCCGTCAATATTGCAAGTAATGCCGAAAGCAAAGCTCCCAGAATCACTATCTGCCATCTGTTGATATTGTTTCCTGCAATAATTAAATCGCCAAGACCACCTGCTCCTATAAAAGCAGCTAAAGTTGCAGTACCGATGTTAATTGTAACTGCAGTTCTTATGCCTGCCATAATTACAGGAAAAGCAAGAGGCACCTCGATTTTTGCAAGAATTCGGCTATGAGTCATCCCCATGCCTCTTGCTGCTTCAAGTATGGATTTTTCTACTCCCAATATACCTGCCAAAGTATTATTTAAGATTGGAAGCAGTGAATAAACCCACAATGCAAAAACGCCTGACTTGAAACCTACGCCAAATATACCTACGAATAAAGCCAATATTGCCAGACTTGGAACAGTCTGCCCTATGTTTACTATGCTTACCACTGTGTTTGCATAGCGTTTAAATTTAGTTCTTGTAAGCAAAATTCCCATGGGTACGGCAACTAATATAGCAGCGCCTGCAGATACTGCTACAAGACTTATATGTTGTCCTAAAGATTTAAAAATTTTATTATATGAAACATAATTAGCTACAATTTTATCTTGAGGAAATTTGACCACGTATATGCTGTATCCTATACCGATTGTCAAAAGAAGAAGAGGAAAAAAGAATGTTTTTAAATTTATTTTATTGCTTTGTAAATTAGTCATTGTCACTCACCGCATTCAATATATCGTTGATACCTATCCACCCTTTGAGGTGACCCTTTTTATCAGCCACATAAATATATCTTTGACCTATGCGTAACATTTCTGACAGCGCATCGTTTAGTGACATTCTTTTTTCTACTGTAGCTTCCATTTCTTTTTCAAAATCTCCAACCATACCTTCCTTGCCTTCTACATCCTTAAGTTTAATATAGCCGTGCAAAATGTCGTTCTCTTTTGTTATCGCAATTGTTTTAAGCCCGTTCTCTTCCATTATGGATTTTGCTTCCTTAATTGTTGAGTCCATCTTAACGCTTAATGTTTTGTGCATTGCATCCTCGCATTTTATTAAGTTAAGACGTTTAATGGAGCGGTTTCCGCCAACAAGATTTTCAACAAATTCATCGGCCGGAGAACTTAATATATCATTTGGCGTTCCTTGCTGAACAATCTTACCGTTTTTCATAACAACTATTCTGTCTCCCATTTTTATAGCTTCATCTATATCATGGGTTACAAATATTATTGTCTTTTTAATTTTTTCCTGAAGATGCAAAAATTCATTTTGGAGCTTACTTCTGGTTATGGGATCAAGCGCTCCGAAAGGCTCGTCCATGAGCATTACAGGAGGATCTGCAGCAAGTGCTCTTGCGACGCCCACTCTCTGCTTCTGCCCACCGCTTAAATCCGAAGGTTTTCTGTCTCTGTATATTTTTGGGTCCAACTCCATCAATTCCAACAGTTCATCGACCCTTTTAGCAATTTTGTCCTTATCCCACTTTTTTTCCTTTGGAACAGTAGCAATATTTTCAGCTATTGTCATATGCGGAAATAGTCCTATGTTCTGAATTACATATCCTATATTACGTCTAAGCTCTACAGAATTCTGCCCACAGATATTCTTCCCGTCGATGAATATGTTGCCTGATGTTGGTTCTATCAGTCTATTTAACATCTTCATGGTAGTTGTCTTCCCGCATCCGGACGGTCCAACCAGTATACAAATTTCACCTTCTTTTATGTGAAGTGTCAAATCAGATACTGCTTTATTATTTGAATTTGGATATTTTTTAGTTATATTTTCAAATCTGATCAAATACTTTACCTCCTGTATCTTATTTTATTTCTGCTTTCTTTTGAATCAGGTACAAAATTCTATCCATTATTATGGCCATCAACGAAATCATTATTGCACCTATTATTACCATTTTGTCATTTGTTCTTTGTATGCCCTGAAAAATATAATCTCCAAGTCCTCCTGCTCCTACATAAGATGCTATGGCTCCCATACCAACGCCTATTACAACAGAAGTTCTTATTCCGGCCAATAGAACAGGAAAAGCCAAAGGAAGCTTGATTTTGTACATAATTTTAAAATCAGACATACCCATACCTTTTGCAGATTCTACAATTGCAGGATTAATGCTTTTAATTCCGGTATATACATTCCTTACAATGGGAAGTTGTGTGTAAAGAACAAGTCCTATAATTGCCGGTGTTGCTCCTATGTGAAATATAGGAATCAAAACAGCAAACAATGCGAGACTTGGAATTGTCATCAGCACCTCTGCAATACTTATCATTACTTTTGCTACCCTTTCATTGTATGTTATTAAAACACCTATTACGATACCAAGTATAATAGAGATTGTCATAGCGATTAATACCATCTGCAAATGTTCCAAGGTTAGTTCCATGATGATTTCAAAACGGCTTATAAAAAAATCAGTAAAGCTCATAAGATTCCCCCTAAATATATAAATTTTGTTATACAGACAACTTCATTATAACATACAAGTTGTTACTTTGAAAGGACTTTTTATTATTTATCAATTTTGATAATTTAATTTCAAAAATGATAAATATTAAACATCTTAATTTTTAAGCAAAATATCGCAATTTACTTTTGATTTTTATCATTTTTGATAAATATCAATATTCTTTTTCAATCATAACATTTAAAATTCATTGATTTAACTGCCTTTTTTTATTTTTAAATTTTTGGCATGAATGTTGCAAAATAGTAGATATAGATAAAACGGAGGTAAAATCAATGAACAATGAACTGATTATTGAAATATTAAAGAACCAGGTTACACCTGCTTTGGGCTGTACGGAACCAGGAGCTGTCGCTTATGCAGTTGCAAGAGCAAAGGAATTATTAGATTCCGATGTAAAAAAACTTAATATCGAAGTAGATAAAAACATTTTAAAAAATGGAATGAGTGTTGGAATTCCAGGAACAGATGAACACGGTAACATATTTGCGGCTGCCCTTTCTCTTGTTATAGGTAAATCAGAATATAAATTAGAAGTGCTGAAGGATGTTGATAAAGCTAGCATAGATAAAGCATTGAAAATTGTAGATGCCGATATAATCAACTTAAAATTAAACGAAGATATTCAGGGACTATATATAAAAGTTGATGCAATAGGAGATGACAACAAGTCAGAAGTCATTATCAAGAATACTCACACTAATATTATTTACGAAAGTAAAAACGATGAAGTATTACTTGACAGTACTTCCGCTGCAAGTGGTGAAACAATAGACAAAGAAACGAAAGAAATAAAAAATGAAATCAAAAAATATTCAATTGAAGATTTGCTCAATTTCTCTCACAATGTTCCACTTGAAGAAATATCATTTATTCAAAAAGGCATAGACATGAATATGCTAATTGCAAATGTGGGATTATCAGAAAAAATAGGTATCGGTATGGGAAATTATTTTCACAGCATTGCAAATGATGTTTTTTCAATGGCAAAAGCATACACTGCTGCAGCTTCTGAAGCGCGCATGTCTGGATATCCTCTTCCTGTAATGAGCAGCGCAGGCTCAGGTAATCACGGTCTTGTTGCAATAGTACCAATCTCTTATATAGGCAGTAAAGAAAATAAATCTAATGAAAAAATTATACGTGCTATAACATTGAGCCACTTAGTAACGATATTTGTTAAAGCTCATCTTGGAGCTCTTTCTCCTGTATGCGGTTGTGGTGTAGCTGCAGGCGTTGGATGCGCTGCAGGTCTCACTTATTTGTTTGACGGAACTTCCGAACAGATTATGGCTTCTATAAACAATATGGTTGCAGGTATATCTGGCATGTTTTGTGATGGAGCCAAACTTGGGTGCTCATACAAACTATCAATTGCTGTAGATGCTGCTGTAGATGCATCAAAAATGGCTTTGAAAAATATATTTATTCCAAATGACAATGGTATTTTGGGAGAAACTCCAGAAAAAACAATAATTAATTTAGCACAAGTTTCAAACATGGGCATGAATAATACCGATGAAGCTATTCTTAACGTTATGCTGAACAGATGTTAACATAATAAACAACCTTTTGAGAAAGTTTTGATACAAAAACATGGATACCTTAGTCTTAAATTGTATTTTCAGCATTTTTTCATATACCGCTTTACACTTTTACAATTTTGAAATATACTATATGAGAAAACTTAAAAGAGGTGGACCATGAAAAGAAAAATTTGTTTGATGCTTGCTGTATTAATAATGATGTTTTCAGTACAGCCAGCATTTGCAGCAGAATTTGATGAAGAAAAATTCATTCAAGATGTTGATTTTATGGAGAAAGTAATAAATTTTGTATTAGATAAATATCAGTATGAAGTATCGGAAGAAGATGTAATAAACGGACTCTACGATGGCTTTTTCGAAGTTTTAGATGATTACAGCGTATATTACTCCCCTAAAGAATACCAAGCAATGCTTGAAGATACAGCAGGAGAATTTTCAGGTATAGGGGTTCAAATAATTGATTCAAACGGACAAGTCGTTGTATTGACACCCCTTCCTAATTCACCTGCAATAGAAGCAGGAATCAAAGCCGGTGACATAATAAAATTTGTAGATGGGGCTGATATTACCGGACTTAATGTAAATGAAGCATCCATGCTCATAAGAGGCGAAGAAGGAACAAAAGTAAAAATTGGAGTAGTTCGAGGCACAGAAAATCTTACATTCGACTTAATCAGAAGAACGATTGTCACGAGTTCAGTTGAAGGCAGTATCATGGAAAAAAACATAGGATACTTAAAAGTTACAGAATTTTCAAACAACACGGTTAGCCTCGTAAAACAAGAACTTTCAAAATTTGATGCGAACAATGTTAAAAAAATTGTTATAGATATGAGAAGCAACGGCGGCGGAACTTTAGATGCTTCAGTTGATATGTTGAACTTATTTGTAACAGAAGGACCTGTTGTTTATGTTGATTATGCCGCAACAGGTGAAGAGGATATTTATTCAAGCGAGCTTAAGGAACAAAAATATGAAATAGCTGTTTTAATAAATGAAGGAAGTGCTAGTGCCACTGAAATTTTTGCAGGTGCTGTTAAATATAAAAATGAAGGTGTGATTGTAGGTACGCAGTCATTTGGAAAAGGAATAGTTCAATCTCTTTACCCATTAAAAGACGGCAGCGGAGTAAAATTTACTACTGCAGAATATTTTTCAGTTGATAGAACGCCTGTACACAAAATTGGAATAACACCAGATATTGTAGTTGAAAATGAAAAAATTAATCTTTCCAAATTTCCTGTATTCAGCAAGACTATTAAGCCTGTTCTCGGCAACGTAAGCCTTGATGTTCTCTCTGCCGAAATGATTCTTGAAACATTGGGATATGCAGTTGATACACCAGACGGAGTTTACGACAAAACTTCTTTTAACCAAATTATCAAATTCCAAAGCGATAATTCATTGTATGCATATGGAACAATTGATATTACAACACAGAATGCATTATACAACGCTTTGCTAAAACATTCAGAAACAGGTATGGAAGACAAACAATTAGAAACAGCAATAAATGAATTATTAAAATAATAGATGCTGTTGACTAGCTATTTTTACTCTGATACAATTCAGAAAAATTAATTAACAAAAACTGTTATGGAAAAAAACTTTTCAAACGGACAAGTTACAGAGAGTCGGCGGTGGTGGGAGCCGATACTGTCATGAAAACAATAAGGGTGGTACCGCGGAACTATATCCGTCCCTGAGAGCATTTGCTTTCAGTGACGGATTTTTTATTGCTTAAAATTAAATAACTATTTATCAGGAGGTTCTACCGGGAATTCATCAGCACGGAGTGTTGAAAAATAAAAAACTTATGAAATAATGACTCCGAATTCAATAGGGCTTGACACAAGTAAAAGAGATGAATCTCATTTTTTAATTTTTTATCTAAATCACGTGCCGCTCAGAGAAGCTTGATTTCTTACATAGACGTCAAGTGGTTTATTCGCTTTTGCAGCTACAAGAATACCCTCACAAATTATTTCAGCCATTTCATATATTAGCGAAAGCCTCGTATCCTGAACTAAATCATTAAACTCCTTATCACTTGAATCAACCACCCCTATTATCGAAACATCCCCTATTTCTGGTAAGTATTTTCCAATTCCTTTACCAGGTGTTATAGGTCCCTCTCTAACTTCTATAATTCCCTGATTTTTTTTATTGCTTAAACATGCATCTATAGCAATAATACTATTATAATTTTTCTTCTTTAAAGTTTTAACATAATCATTAATATTCATTGCATGTACAGGTCTATCTAATGTTCCGTAAATATCAGCAGCAAAATTTTTCTTCTCTAAAAAAGTGCCAACTAAGGGACCAAGGCTGTCTATAATACATTTATCCGTCCCTATGCATACTAATGCAAAATTGCTGCTAATGTACTCCGCAAGATAATTACCTATTTTTAATGCTGCAAAACTATTCTTGTAATGTACTTCTATTGGATTCAAAGGAAACACCCCCTATGTGTTAGTATATACAGATAGGGGGTGTTTTATGTGGACTTTGCCATTTTAATTTCATTTTAATCTAACAATCAAACTATTTAACAGCATAAATTTCTATTAATAATTTCATATATTTCTTCGTGAATTCCTGGAGGTCATAACTACCATCATGTGCACACCAATCATAGCAAACTCCTCTTGCAGCAATAAAAAGAAACTCCGTTATTTCTTCCGGTGCAACATCTTCTTTTATTTCTCCGGATTCCTGACCCTTTATTATAATTTCATTAAGCACCGCTTGCATTTTTCTTCCTTTTGTAGTATACATTTTATTGCCTGGAGCAAATAATTGTTTCAATGTTTCAACGCCTGTAATTTCATTGTATTTAGCATAGTATATGAAATAATCAACCATATTTTCAACTGCACTTTTTTCTGTTACATTTGGTTTAACAGTATTTTCAAAATAAATATCTGCTCTTTTATAAATTTCAATAAGGATATCATTTTTGGATTTATAATAATTATAAAAAGATCCAATTGATACACCTGCTTTTTTACATATATCTTCAATTTTAATACTGCAGTATCCCTTTTGTTCCACTAATTTAATTGATGCCTGATATATTTTGTTACGAGTTGCTTCCGCCTGGATTTTTCTGCTGTTTGATTTCATTGCAGCCATTTTTGTCTCCTTAGTATATTTAACAATTTAATGTATTCCTATTATATTTATTATATCAAATATAATTTATATTTGCTATTATTTTACTAATTAAATACTTAATTATTGTTTATTTAGTTTCAATTGACACCACAATACAAAATCACTATAATAAGTACATTATAAAATATGAACAAAAGGTGACTTCGTGGAAAATTATATAAAAAGAATTTCAAAACTTATGTTTGGGCTTTTTCTGTATTCAATAGGTATAACGCTGGGCATTCAAGCAAATATAGGACTTGCCCCATGGGATGCTTTTAGTATTGGCATATCAAATATTACAGGCATTTCTTATGGAAATGTAAGTATATTGACAGGTATAATCATTTTAATTGTTGTTGTTTTATTATTGAAAGAAAAAATTGGTATTGGAACTATATTAAATACTGTAATTATAGGTGTAATTGTTGATATTCTCCAATCAATAAACCTAGTACCTAAAATGACAAATTTCTTTTTAGGCTTGTTGATGCTTCTTGTAAGTCAGGTTATTATCAGTCTAGCAAGCTATTTTTATATAAATTCAGGTCTCGGGTGCGGTCCAAGAGATACACTCATGGTAGGTCTAGGTAAGAGATTTCCAAATGTGCCCATTGGTGCTATTAGAGGCTCCATAGAAGGAACTGTTTTAGTTATTGGTTTCCTTTTAGGAGCAAAAGTAGGTCTTGGTACAGTAATTTCTGTTTTCGGAATAAGCTTTATTTTACAGACAACCTTTAAGCTGTTGCATTTTGATGTAAAGGGAGTTGTACATGAAAGTATTTTCGATTCAACAAAAAATTTCAAGAAATTATATGCAAAATCTTAATATAAAGAGCTATGCTTCAGTGCATAGCTTTTTTAACTTTGATTCCTTATATTTTAAGTATCTTTTCTTGCCTTCTTCGTAGAGTTTTTCTTCTCCCTCATTAGAAAGTAATAATTGAGGAACGGATATTGGCTTTCCATTGTCAACAATTGCAACAAAAGTAAAATAACCAGTCAATGCTACCTTTGGAGCTTCATCAAGTTTCATATCCTCAACCATTACAGTTACAAGCACTTCCATAGAACTTTTTCCTACAAAAGTAAGTTGGCATATACATTTAACATAATTACCTATGTGAATAGGGAGATGAAATTCTAATCCATCCACCCTCGCAGTCACAACATTTGAGCGCGAATGTCTTGCAGCTGCTATTCCGGCCGCATTATCCATCATTTTCATTATTTCTCCGCCATGAACATTTCCCGCTATATTTGCATGTTCGGGTTGCATTAAACTTCCGACAATTATTTTTGTTTGTTCTACTGTCTTTGCTTCTATAGTAAACACCTCTTTTATTATGATGAATTATTATAACAAACCTACAAATAAAATGCTACAAATTTAGTTGTTTGGAAATATAGTTTGCTTTAATCGAGCAATTCCAATATTTCTGTTATGTCATTTATGCAAGCAGTTGCTCTGTCGCCCTCTCCATCTTCTCCAAATCCATATGCACAGTAAATAGATTCCATTTCATTTTCAACAGCAGCATCTATGTCATGAAATCTGTCTCCTACAACAATCTGATTCATTTCATAGTCATGCTTGATAATTTTAAGTATTTCACGCTTAGAAATGTAATCATACATTTCAGAACAAACCATATCATCAAAATACGAATTTAAATTAAATGCCTTAGTTGAAACTTCCATGTACTTAATGCTGCAGTTACTTAGAAAAACCAACTTGTAACCCCTGTCTTTCAATGTTTTAAGCACATTTAAGGCATTGTCGTAAAGTCTTGTGTTCCCGGAAAGCATTTGTTCCTGCATTTCTTTCCCAACTAAAGATCTGGCTTTGTTTTTAAATGACTCATCCAATTCTTTCATGAAGTTTTTCCACATATCCTTGCTTGTATACCCAAGCCACTTGGTAATTTCTTCATCTTTCCACTCTCTAGGTTCAGCCTTATTATTTTTAACTAAAAAATCATATGCTTTTCTAAATGCCGGAGCATAAATTTTTATACTATTGTGGATAGTACCGTCAAAATCAAAATATATAGTTTTAACACCTTGAAATTTCATTTATTTTTTCATCTCTTCTATTAAATTTACCATTTCAATTGCTGTGCATGCAGCATCATAACCTTTATTTCCGGCTTTAGTTCCGGCTCTTTCAATTGCTTGTTCTATTGTGTCTGTAGTAAGCACTCCAAAAATAACAGGAACACCTGATTCAAGGGAAACATTAGCTATGCCCTTGGATACTTCGCTTGAAACAAAGTCAAAATGAGGAGTCGAACCTTTAATCACTGCTCCAAGACATATAACAGCACTGTATTTGTTAAGCCCAACCATTGTCTTTGCTGCAAGGGGAATTTCAAAGGCACCCGGCACCCAAGCAATTTCAATTTCATTCTCAGATACCCCATGTCTTTTTAAGGCATCTAAAGCACCTGACAAAAGCTTTCCTCCAATAAACTCATTAAATCTTCCGACTACTATACCATATTTTTTATTGTTTGCTACTAATTTACCTTCATATATTTTCATCGCATCCTCCTGAAATTTTAAAATTTTAAATCATGACCCATTTTTTCTTTTTTCGTTTTTAAGTAAAATTCATTTTTTGCATTGCATTCGACTTGAATATTTACTTTTTCAACAACTTCAATTCCAAATCCTGACAGTCCGATTATTTTTTTAGGATTGTTGGTCATAAGTCTTACTTTTCTCAACCCAAGAAAATAAAGTATCTGTGCACCTATTCCGTAATCCCTTAAATCATCTTTAAAACCCAATGCCAGGTTAGCTTCCACAGTATCCATTCCTTGGTCTTGCAGTGCATATGCTTTTATTTTATTTATAAGCCC
>NZ_JAWQJF010000134.1:0-36810 GCF_033447055.1 Sedimentibacter sp. | reverse complement strand
ATTTACCTTTGCCGCAGTCAAATATTATTCACGGGGATGCCAAATGCCACGGCATAGCTGCAGCATCAATCATTGCAAAAGTAACTCGTGACAAGCAAATGGAAGAACTTGATAAAAAATATCCGGAATATAAATTTGCAAAAAATAAAGGCTACGGAACCAAAGATCACGTTAAGGCTTTGCTTGAATTTGGTCCAACTGATATACACAGAAAAACTTTTCTGAAAAAGATACTGAACGAAGACGAGCAGCTTAGCGTTTTATAAATATTAAGCTGTTTTTTATTTGCATTTTTTTAATAATAAGTACAGAGTACATATCGTATATATAATTTTTGAAAATTTTCAAGAAACAGTTGTAATTGACGAATGTATGCATTTATGCTAAACTAACGTTATAAAACTGTTAAATTAATGTTAAGGAGTTATTGAATGAACAATTTAGATATAATGAACCATATTGACCACACACAGTTGAAAGCGTTTGCGACTTGGGAAGACATACACATTTTATGCGAGGAAGCTATATTGTATAAAACAGCATCTGTTTGTGTTCCTCCATGCTATATAAAAAGAATTCATGATAAATACAATGATAAAATTAATATATGCACTGTAGTAGGATTTCCATTAGGATATTCTGTAACTAAAGCTAAAATAGCCGAATGTGAGCAAGCTCTTGAAGATGGTGCAAATGAAATTGACATGGTTATTAATATAAGCGATGTTAAAAATAAAGAATATAAAAAAGTAGAAGATGAAATTGCAGCACTAAAGAAAACAGTAGGAGATAAAATTTTAAAGGTAATCATTGAAACTTGTTATCTTAATGAAGAAGAAAAAATTGCCATGTGCGATGCAGTTACAAATGCAGGTGCTGACTATATTAAAACTTCCACAGGTTTTGGCACAAATGGAGCTACCATTGAGGACATTAAGTTATTCAAAAAACACATAGGTCCAAATGTAAAAATAAAAGCTGCAGGCGGTATAAAAACACTGGATGATTTAGAAGCATTTATCAATGAGGGATGTTCCAGAATTGGAACAAGTTCAGCGATAAAATTAATAAGTGCTGCTCAAGCCGAAAAATAAAAATACAATTTTGATTTCGAGGTCTCATTATGTATGATAAAAACAAGGGCTTTGAATACGAAAAAATTGCTGAAAAATATTTGCTGGATAAAAATTATATAATTGAAAAAACAAATTTCACATGTCGCCTTGGTGAAATAGATATCATTGCAAGAAAAGATGGAATTCTTCACTTTATAGAGGTGAAGGGAAGAAAAAATACTGACTATGGTTATCCAAGGGAAGCCGTAACTTTAATCAAGCAAAAAAAAATAATTAAGGTTGCAAAATATTATTTTATGTTGGCAGGCTCTGATGATTTTCCATGCCAATTTGATGTAATTGAAATAATAATGGACGTAAAGATAATAAATCACATTGAAAATGCATTTTAATGCTTAATTTTCTTGAATTATATTATTATGTATGCTATTATCATTAAGTTCCTTAATATAATAAGGAATAGATTATATTCAGGAGAAAAATTTTGAATTACTCAGATACAAACAAAAAGATATATACTGTTTCATTCACAACGTTGGGCTGCAAGGTTAATCAGTTTGAAACTGAAGCCATGTCAGAACTTTTGGAAAATGACGGCTTTAAAGTTGTGCATCAAGGTGAAAAAAGTGATATTTATATAATAAATACATGTGCCGTAACAAAAGAAAGTGAAAGAAAATCAAGACAATTCATAAATAAAGCAAAACGATTGAATCCTGAAGCCTTGGTAGTAGCTGTAGGGTGCAGTGTTCAGCTCAATAGTGAGAAAATAAAAAAAGAAACAAATGTAGATATAATTATTGGAACAAAGAACAAAGGCAGCATAGGTAGACTTATTAAAGATAAATTGAACAACAAGGAATATGAATTTCATATAGAAGGTTTCAAAGGCAAAGAGTGTTTTGAAGAACTTAAAATAACATCAGTTCATGACAAAACAAGGGCAAATATAAAAATACAAGACGGTTGCAATCAATATTGTTCATACTGCATTATTCCTTATTTGAGAGGTCCTATAAGAAGCAGAAACCATGATGATATTGTTCAGGAAGTAAAGAAAATTGCAGAAAACGGATATAAGGAAATTGTTTTGAATGGAATTCACATTTCTTCTTATGGAAAAGATAAGCAGGAGCAGGACGCTTTAATTAGTTTAATAGAGGATATTAATGAAATTGACGGTATTCAAAGAATACGTCTTGGGTCATTAGAACCTAAATTAATAACTGAAGAATTTGTTAAACGTTATTCAAGTTTAGAAAAAACATGTGACCATTTTCATTTATCATTGCAAAGCGGCAGCGAAACTGTTTTGCAACGCATGAACAGAAAATACACAACAGATGAATATAAGAATAATGTTGAAATAATAAGAAAATATATGCCGAATGCAGGAATCACTACCGATATAATTGTCGGGTTTCCAGGAGAAACAGATGAAGAGTTTAATGAAACCCTGGAATTTGTAAAAACCGTTAAGTTTTCAAGAATTCATGTATTCAAATATTCTGCGAGAGAAGGAACTAAAGCAGCAGAAATGACAAACCAAGTTGATGATTCAGTAAAAGCGCACAGGAGCAAAGTCCTTATTGAATTAGCTGAAAGTATTTCTAATGAATTTATGAAAAAATTTACAGAAAAAGACATGTTTGTTTTGATAGAAACTGAAAAAAATGATAATACATTTGAAGGTTACACAACAAACTACTTGAAAGTTTTGCTGAAAAGTGATATTAATATTAAAAATGAAATAGTTTATGTTCATATGAATAATATTGAAAAAGATTATTTATCAGGTGAATGTAATAATATTTAGATATTTTAAGGATGAGAGGTGAAAAAAATGAGTTGTATATTTTGCAAGATAGCAAATAAGGAAATTCCATCACAATTTATATTTGAAAATGAAAATTTAGTAGCCTTTAGAGACTTAAATCCTCAGGCGCCTGTACATATACTTGTAGTACCTAAAATGCATATTACATCAATGAACGAAATTACAAGTGAAAACAGCCACATAGTTGCTGAAATATTTGAAACAATCAGTAAAATTGCAGAACAAGAAGGTATTAAGGACTCCGGATACAGGGTTATAAGCAATTGTGGAGAAGACGGATGTCAGTCTGTTAAGCACCTGCACTTCCACTTAGTTGGTGGTAAAAAATTGTCAGAAACTTTATCATAAATTTCTTGCATTTACTTATTCTATGTTATATAATAAATAAGTGCTATTTCAAACTCGCTGGAGTCCTAGGACTATCAGTAGTAGAAAACGAGGGGAGGGTAGCAAATGACAGAGGTAAAAATTAGAGATAATGAGTCAATAGATAACGCTCTTAGAAGATTTAAAAGACAATGTGCACTTACAGGTGTAATGGCTGAAGTAAGAAAAAGAGAGCATTATGAAAAGCCAAGCGTTAAACGTAAAAAGAAGGCTGAAGCGGCTCGCAGAAAAAAAAATAAAAAAGCAAGATAAGAGGTGAAAGTATGCCTTTAAAAGAGAAACTCATGGGTGACTTAAAAGAGGCCATGAAATCTAAAGACAAAGTCAAAAAAAATGTAGTTACAATGGTAAGAGCAGCTATTAAGCAACGAGAAGTCGATGAAAGAATTGAACTGATTGATGCAGATGTAATAGATATAATAGCTAAGCAAATCAAGCAAAAAAAAGATTCAATACCTGACTTTGAAAAAGGCAAGCGACAAGATCTTATTGATCTTACCAATGAAGAAATCAAAATACTATTAGAATATTTACCGCCTCAACTGTCAGATGAAGAGCTAGAATCAATTGTTAAAGAAGCAATTGAAACTACCAATGCTCAGTCTAAAAAAGACTTGGGTAAGGTTATGGCTCTCATAATGCCTAAAGTAAAAGGCAAAGCCGACGGAAAGCATATAAACGAAATTGTGGCTAAATATATAAAGTAGTTTAAAGAAACCCTGATTATCAGGGCTTTTTTTATGCCCTAAAATAGAATATCATAGTATGGCGACTTATGCATAATTTATAATAAGGAATAAAATTGAAAGGGGGATTACATGGGCAAGTTTAACAATTTAAGAAATAAAATTGCAGATAATTTGGAAATTCCAAACGATGTATTTACAGACAACTTTGAATTAAAAATGCATGGAAACAAAAAAGTAATAATTGAAAATCATTTAGGAATTACAATTTATGAAAATGATGAAATAGAAATAAAAACATGTGAACAGAATATTTTGATAAAAGGATCGAAATTTAAAATAGAAGAAATAAATAATTTTAAAGTAATAATAAAGGGGACAATCAAAGAGATAATTTTTATTAATAAGGAGTAAATATGCTGATATTTAAGTTGATGTATTTAATAAAAGGCTACGTTATTATAAGGCTTGAAAATGCAAACTGCGAGAAAATCATGAATTTACTTAGAAGAAAACAAATTACAATATGGGATGTTGAAAAAAAAGAAAATGAAATTAAATTTAAAATATCCTATGATGATTATAAAAAATACTCAGACATCATTGCAGATTTAAAAATTGAACCTGTTAAAAAGAGAGGTTTAGCTTTTAAACTTAACAAAATTATAATAAGGAAGGGTTTTGTGGGAGGTTTGTTTATACTAATAATATGCTTTTACCTTCTAACTTCTCTTATTTGGAATGTCGAGGTAATAGGAGTAAACCATTCAACTGCAAATAAAATAATTAATTTACTTGAGAAAAATGAAATAAATTTGCCGATATCTCAAGGAAGTTTAGAAACAAAAGCCATAGAAACTATGTTATATAAAAACTTTGATAATTTTAAATTCATAGAAGTATACGTAGAAGGTTCTAATTTAATTATTTTTGTAAAAGAAAAAGTTGAAGAAACGGCAAATATTAAAAGTAACGATCCAACCAGCATTATTTCAAAGAAAAATGCTATCATAAAAAAAGTTATTGCTAAAAGCGGTCAGGCTGTAGTAAAAGAAGGTAACGTTGTATATGAAGGGCAAACATTGGTTATGGGGATTGTAAAAAATAAAAATTCTGAAGAATTTGTTATGGTTCCATCTGAAGGTATTGTTTATGGAAAAACATATTATAATTTTGAAATGAAAGAAGAAAAACTTAAAAATGTAAATGTGGCAACTAATAAAAGTAGAAATGTATATTACTTGAAAATAAATGGAAAAAATATAAAAATAATAGGTGACAAAGAACCTTATAAAAATTATAATTATAAGGAATATATGATTAACGTTCCTATATTTACAGATTTAACTGATATAAATATTGTTAAAGGTGTATACTATGAAGAAGTTATTAAAGAAATTGAAATAGATGAAAATACTGCTCAAAACAAATTGAAAGTTAGTATGTATGATGACTTATTAAATAAGTGTGATGGAAACTCGAAAATTTTAAAATCATCCATGAACTTTTCTCAAGATGAGGGTTATTATTATTTGAAGGCACAAATTGAAATAATAGAAGATATCGGTGAAAGTGTGAAAATTTACCCTGTACACAATAATGATGAAGAGACTAATGAAGAAATTGAAGAGTAATCAAGGAGGATTAATGGAATTATTTGAAGAAAATATATTATTGGCAAATGGAGATGATTTAATTAAACTGTTTGGTATACAAGACAAAAATATTAAAATAATCAAAAGTTATTTTGATGTTAACATTCTTATGAGAAACGGTGTAATTAAATTAACCGGAGATAAATCTAAAGTACAGTCGGTTGCTAAAATATTGAAGGATATGATAAATGTTATTGGCTCTGAAGGGGAAATAAGCGATCAAAAAGTTGTTTATTTAATTGAAGCTAATAAATCCGATTATAATATAGACTACAATGAAATTCTAAAAGATGTCATTGTTACTTCTGCATCTGGAAGAGTTATAAAAGCAAAGACGGTTGGTCAAAAAAGGTATATTGATTTAATAAATTCAAAAGATGTAACTTTTGGAATAGGACCTGCCGGAACCGGAAAAACGTATCTTGCTGTTGCTGCTGCAGTAAATGCATTTAGAAAAAAAGAAGTTGAACGCATTATACTTACAAGACCTGCAGTTGAAGCAGGTGAAAAACTAGGATTTCTTCCAGGTGATTTGCAGGATAAAGTTGACCCATACTTAAGACCTCTTTATGATGCCCTTTTCGATATTATGGGTATTGAAAATTTCATGAAAAATGTTGAAAAACAATTGATAGAAGTAGCGCCCCTAGCATATATGAGAGGTCGTACGCTTGACTGTGCATTCATCATTCTTGACGAAGCGCAAAATACAACCAATGAACAAATGAAAATGTTTTTGACACGTCTAGGTTATGGCTCTAAAGCAGTTATAACTGGTGATATTACGCAGATAGATCTCCCGGACGGTAAAAGGTCAGGACTTAAATCCGTTATTAATATTTTAAAGGATGTAGAAGACATAGGTATTATGTTCTTTCATACTTCAGATGTGGTAAGGCATAAATTGGTTCAAGATATAATAAAAGCATATGAAAGATTTGAGGCTAAAAAAAATGATTGAAGTATTATTTGATAACAGACAAGACATAATGGAAATAACAGAAGATAACATTAAAGCTATTGAAAAAACAATTAGTACAGTTCTTGAAGCTGAAAACGCAGAAGGAAACTTTGAAGTGAGTGTTTCTTTTGTTACAAATGAAGAAATAAGAGAATTAAACAGAGATTACAGAAATGTTGACAGTGAAACAGATGTGTTGAGTTTCCCTATGGATGACGATGATTTTAACGGCGTAATTATCCTTGGGGATATTGTGCTGTCAACACAAAGAATAATTGAACAAGCTAATGAATTCGGCCACAGTTTAGAAAGAGAAATGCTTTATCTCACAGTTCACAGCATGCTTCATTTACTAGGATATGATCACATGACAAATGCTGAAAAAGAAGAAATGAGATCGAGGGAAAAAGAAATAATGAAAGAACTTCAATTGTTTAAATAGTTTAATATCGAAAAAAACATCTACATAGACTGGATAAGGATACTTTGTTATAACTAAAGATAATTAGTTTTATTTAATTTCATATGTTATAATATGATTAAAAAAATTAAGGTGGTATTATGGAAGATAAATTATTGATAAAAATAGCTATGGAAGCTAGAGAAAAATCATACAGTCCATATTCAAATTTTAAAGTTGGCGCAGCTGTATATACAAAAAGCGGGAAAATATTTACAGGCTGTAATATTGAATCTGCATCTTACACGCCTACAATATGTGCTGAAAGAGTTGCAATTTCTAAAAGTGTTTCGGAAGGTTACAAAGATATTGAAAAAATTGCAATTGTAGGTAGCGATAAAAAAATTTCTTATCCATGCGGAGTATGCAGACAATTTATGCTGGAATTTGGAAAAGACATTAAAGTAATTTGTGCAAAAAATATTGATTCATACGAAGTATATACATTACAAGAACTTTTGCCCAAAAGTTTTGGACCGGAAGACTTAGATTAACAAAAGAATGAGAGGAATATATGTTTAAATCAGGATTCGTAACAATAATAGGAAGACCAAATGTAGGTAAATCAACATTGATGAATGCAATGATAGGCGAAAAAATATCAATAATGTCTGATAAGCCTCAAACAACTAGAAACAAAATAAGAACTGTCTATACAGATGATGAAGCTCAAATAATTTTTTTGGATACACCAGGCATCCATAAGCCAAAAAACCATCTCGGAGAGTTTATGAACACTGAAGTTGACTCAGCCCTTGAAGAAATGGATGTTTTGATTATGATTACAGATGAGTTTAATAAAATAGGGCCCGGAGACGAATTTATTATCGAAAAAATCAAAGATATCAAAGCAAAAAAAATACTAATTATCAATAAAATTGACATGTTTGACCAAGAAGCCGCTATTAAAATGGCTGCTTCATTTGGAAAGTACAATGTTTTTGACGATATATTGCCTATGTCCGCACTTAAAAATCTTGGAATTGATTCATTAATAAAACTAATTATAAAATACTTAAAACCAGGCCCGATGTATTTTCCGCAGGACTATATTACAGACAGGCCAGAACGTTTTGTTGTTGCAGAAATAATAAGGGAAAAAGCACTTATGTATTTGCAGGATGAAGTGCCTCATGGAATTGCTATTGAAATAGAAGAAATGAAGGAACGAACAAACAGAAACCTTGTAGATATTAGAGCAAGTATTTTATGTGAGAAGAAGTCACATAAAAGCATTATAATAGGAAAAGAAGGCAGGAAAATAAAAGGTATCGGTAAAAGTGCAAGAGAGGATATTGAAAAGCTTTTGGGTAGTCAGGTGAATTTACAGCTGTTTGTAAAAATATCTGAAAATTGGAGAGATAATAATTATCTTCTCAGAAGTCTAGGATATGATCAAAAATGATAAACGAAGAAGTTCTTATTATAAAAGAAGTAAACTACAATGAAAATGATAAGATACTTCATGCTTTGTCAAGAACAAATGGAAAAATTCAACTGATTTCCAGAGGTTGCAGAAAGAATAATTCTCATTTGGTAAATGCATCTCAACTTTTTGCACATTCCGCATGTTCTCTTACAAAATCAAGGGATATGTACATTATTACTTCTGCAGAATTAATTGACAATTTTTACAACCTTAAAAATAATATAGATGCGTATTATTACGCTAATTATATTATAGAATTAATTAGTTATGTGGCACAGGAAAATGAATATGATTATAAAATATTTGATATGACAGTGTCTGCACTTCATTATCTATCTTGTTTTACTGAAAATTTTGATAAACTGACAGCAGCATATGAGTTAAAACTTGTGTCCATGCTTGGATATAGACCAGACTTTCTGCATTGTTTGTCATGTGGAGCAACAGTTTTTACAGATGCCAAATTCTCAATTAAAGAAGGAGGAGTGTTTTGCTCTAAGTGCGTAAATTATGGAAATGGAATAAATGTCACTTATAGTGAAATACTAACTTTAGATAAAATTCTAAAATCGAAATTTGAAAATATCGGATCAATTGAAGTAAACACAAAACTTTTAAATTTAATAAGAAATTTTTTATTCTATTACATTGGAAAGGATAACTTTACTACATTGAAACTGATTTAGAAAAGGATGGGTAGTTATGGAAAATGAAACTTTACAAAAAATCGATGAAATTTTAAGGCGCACAAATACTGATTATTCTACAGCTAAGCAAGCTCTTGAATCTGCAAACGGAGATGTTCTTGAAGCTATAATATTTATTGAAAATATGAACAAGAACAAAACTAATGCTTCAACTGGTTCAAATAAAGGCGAACAAATAATGAACCAGCTTAAAGATATGTTGTCAAAAGGAAATGCAACAAAACTTACTATAAAGAAAAACAATGAAGTTATTATTAATCTGCCTATTACAGCTGGATTAATCGGAGCTGTTATCGCCCCATTTTTATCTGCGGCAGGTATAACAACAGCACTTCTTACGCAGTGTTCAGTTGAAATCACTCAATCTGATGGAAAAATAATTGACTTAGGTCAAAAAGTAGACCAAGGAGTGGATGTTGTAAAAGATGCGATGCAGGATGTTAAGGAAGGCGCAGAGAACCTAAAGAAAGATATAACAGACTCTTTTAATAAAAATAATGGCGAATTTTAAAAGAAAATCTTGACATAAAAACTTTATTTTGTTACATTATAGTTAATGTTGAGACTGTGAAAAAGAAGAGTAGTCCATATTGATTTTTTAGAGAGTCAGGATTGGTGAAAACTGGTAATGATGTATGGATGAATGGAACTTTTGAGTCCTTTATTTAAAGAGGATAAGGCAGTGCCTTGTCAAATAGGGTGGAACCGCGGAATTAATCTTTCGTCCCTATACGGGATGGGAGATTTTTTTATATATTTTTTCATCCTTAGACTAAATTAATGGAGGAAAATCATGGCAAAGAACGAAAAAAGCAAATTAGAAAAACTTGTTTCATTATCTAAATCAAGGGGTATAATATTTCCTGGATCAGAGATTTATGGAGGACTGGCGAATACTTGGGATTACGGTCCTTTGGGAGTTGAAATTAAAAATAATGTCAAGAAGGCATGGTGGAAGAAATTTATACAGGAGAGTCCATACAATGTTGGACTTGATGCTGCAATACTCATGAACCCTACAACTTGGGTTGCTTCAGGCCATGTCGGAGGATTTAGTGATCCGCTTATGGATTGCAAAGAATGCCAAGCAAGATTCAGAGCTGATAAATTAATTGAAGATTATATGCATGAAAAGGGTGAAGTTCAGATAGTTGATGGCTGGACTAATTCTCAGATGGAAGCATATATTATTGAGAATAAAATCAAATGTCCGGAATGTGGTAAATCAAATTTTACAGCCATAAGAAAATTCAATCTTATGTTTAAAACATTTCAGGGAGTAACAGAAGATTCACAATCGGAAATATTTTTAAGACCGGAAACAGCGCAAGGTATTTTTGTTAACTTTAAAAATGTAGCGCGTTCATCAAGAAAAAAAGTACCATTTGGTATTGGTCAAATAGGTAAATCTTTCAGAAATGAAATAACTCCTGGCAACTTCACATTTAGGACAAGAGAGTTCGAGCAAATGGAACTTGAATTTTTCTGTAAACCGGGAGAAGATATGGAATGGTTCTACTATTGGAAAGAATTTGCTATGAACTGGCTTTTAAATCTTGGAATGACAAAAGAAAATGTACGTTTCAGAGATCATGAAAAAGCAGAACTTTCTCATTACAGCAATGCCACTTCAGATATTGAATACTTGTTCCCGTTTGGCTGGGGAGAACTTTGGGGAATTGCTGACAGAACAGATTTTGACCTTAAGGCACACATGACTACTTCAGGAGAAGATTTATCATATCAGGATCCTGTTACAAATGAAAAATATGTACCATACTGCATTGAACCATCGTTGGGAGCAGACCGTGTTATGCTTGCACTCTTAATTGATGCATACAATGAGGAAGTTTTAGAAGATGGAACTGACAGAGTAGTATTAAAACTTCATCCTGCATTAGCTCCATTTAAAGCTGCGATACTTCCTTTGACTAAAAAATTAAATGAGCAGGCAACAGAACTTTATCACAGCTTGCAAAAGAATTTTAATGTTGATTATGATGATGCTGGCAGCATTGGAAAAAGATATAGAAGACATGATGAAATTGGTACTCCATATTGCATTACGTATGATTTTGATTCATTAGAAGATAATTCAGTAACAATCAGAGACAGAGATACAATGGTGCAGGTAAGAGTAAAAATGGATGATTTAGTTCAATTTATAAATGATAAAATCAACTTCTAATACAATATATTCATCAACCGCATACCAATTATTGTAGAAAAGAGGCGATTCATATTAAATTATCAGACAGACAGAATGTTATTATTGAAATAATAAATAATAATCAGCCAATTACCGGAGAATCAATAGCTGAAAAAATAGGTCTTACAAGAGCAACTTTAAGACCTGATTTAGCTGTTTTATCTATGTGCGGCTTAATAGATGCAAAACCTAAAGTAGGTTATTATATTTCTGCTAAAAAAAATAAAAAAGATATATATGAAAAATTATCAACTATAAAAGTTTCCGATATAAAATCAGTGCCTGTAAATGTAACAGAGTCTACAAGTGTTTATGATGCAATTGTTGCTCTTTTTCTAGAAAATGTCGGAACACTTTTTGTTGTTGAAGACGAAGCGTTAAAAGGTGTTGTATCAAGAAAAGATTTATTGAAAGCGGCAATGGGGGGAAAAGATCTGAACTTAATACCTGTGGGCGTTGTAATGACTAGAATGCCTAAAATAGTGTATTGTGAAGAGGATGATTCCATAATTGATGCAGCAGAAAAAATTATAGAAAATGAAGTTGATTGTCTGCCAATTGTTACCGCTATGCCTAATGGCAAACTAAAAGCATTTGGCCGAATATCAAAAACAAACATAACAAGGGTATTATTGGAAATATCTAAATAAAGAGGTATCTGCATGGATAAAATAAATATATATGCAGTTTCTGACTCAATCGGAGAAACTGCCGAGCAAGTTGCAAAAGCTGTAATCAGACAATTCGATATAGTGGATTTTGACATAAAAAGAGTGTCATACATAAATGATAAAGAAGCAATTGACGGTTTAATTGCCAAAGCATCTTTAGAAAATTCCTTTATTGTGTTTACTTTAGTTGTAGAAGAGTTGAGGGATTATTTAACAGAAAAAGCGGTAGAACACAATATAGGTGCTGTTGATGTTATGACGCCTGTTCTTCTTCCGCTTGTAAAACAATTAGGTCTTTCACCTAAGAATGAACCGGGACTTTTACGAAAACTTGATGAAAAATATTTTAAAAGAGTAGAAGCTATTGAGTTTGCGGTAAAATATGATGACGGAAAAGATACAAGAGGAATACTTCTTGCTGATATTGTATTGATTGGAGTATCAAGGACTTCTAAAACGCCTCTCTCAATGTATTTAGCACATAAAAATATAAAAGTTGCAAATATACCGTTAGTTCCAGAAGTAAGTCCGCCTGATGAACTTAAGTTAATTTCTCCTAAAAAAATTATTGGCTTAACTTTAAATGAAGAAAATTTAAATAAGATAAGAAGAGAAAGACTTAAAGCAATGGGGTTAAATGACACTGCAAACTATGCTAATATGGAAAGAATTTTTTCGGAATTAGAATATTCAGAAAAAATTATGAAAATGCTTAAATGCAAAGTCATAGATACAACAAATAAAGCTGTAGAAGAAACAGCTTCTATAATACTTGATTATATTGCAGACAACAGTAAATAATTTTATAGAAAGAGTGATGTCGTGAATATAAGAGAAAATTATGAGCAATTTGAAATGGATCATTTGTCCCTCCAAGCTTCAAAAAGTAAACTTTCAAAAGGAAGATTAACCGAAGAGCCTAAATGTGAAATAAGAACAGATTATCAACGCGACAGAGACAGAATTCTTCATTCAAAAGCATTCAGAAGACTTAAACATAAAACACAGGTATTTTTATCTCCTGAAGGAGACCACTACAGAACAAGATTGACACATACACTGGAAGTATCGCAAATAGCAAGAACTATTGCAAGAAGTCTTAATTTAAATGAAGATTTAACTGAAGCAATAGCTCTGGGACATGATTTGGGACACACTCCTTTTGGACATACAGGCGAAAGAATATTAAATGAACTTTGTGAATCGGGTTTTAAACATAATGAGCAAAGTTTAAGAGTTGTTGACTTTCTTGAAATAAGAAATGAAAAACAAGGTTTGAACTTGACATATGAAGTTAGAGACGGAATATTAAATCATCCGCTGGGGTATAAAGCCGCTACATTGGAAGGACAGATAGTAAATATCTCAGACAGAGTAGCATACATAAATCACGATTTAGATGATGCAATAAGAGCAAATATAATAAAGCCAGGACAGTTGCCGGAAAAATTTCTTAAGCAGCTTGGTTATTCTCATGGCCAAAGAATAAATACCATGATTGTAGATATAATATATAACAGCATTAACAACGACAAAATTGTTATGAGTGATGTAATTGCACAATCAACAACTGAACTTCGTGATTTTTTATTTGAAAATGTATATTATAATAAAATAGCAAAGAGTGAAGAAGAAAAGACAACATTTATTGTTGAAAAAATATTTGAATATTATATAAAACACTTTGATTGTTTGCCGGAATTTTATTTTAAAATTTACAATGAAGGTAGATTTACGAAAAGCGAAATTATTAAAGATTATATAGCAGGAATGACCGACAGATATGCAATGAAAATTTTTGAAGATTTTTACATACCAAAACCTTGGAGACAATAAATCGATGCGAATAATATAAGTTGACAAGATTCTTTTGGTATGTTATAATCTATCTTCAATGTAAAGATAATGGTGATGTTATGCCCTATAAATTAGACTCTGATGTAATAAATAGGATTTTGGAAGAGAATGATATTGTGGATGTAATAGGGGAATTTTTACCTCTGAAAAAAGCTGGTGCAAACTACAATACTAATTGTCCTTTTCATAAAGAAAAAACTCCATCATTTGTTGTGTCACCAGACAAGCAGGTATTTCACTGCTTTGGATGCGGTGAAAGCGGAGACAGCATTAGTTTTTTAACAAAATATAAAAATTTCACTTTTGTTGAAGCAGCTGAATATCTGGCAAGACGGGCAGGAATAGTTTTAGAAGAAACGAGTTTTTCATCAAAAGAAAATAGCAGTAAACAATTAATAGACAAGCTTTATAAAATCAACAGAGAAGCTGCTGCGTATTTTTATAAAAATTTAAGAAGATATCCAGAAGTCATAAAATATCTGGAATCCAGGAAAATTGATGTAAATGTAATAAAAAAGTTTGGAATTGGATATGCTAGTGACGAATGGGATAATTTACTAAAATATTTAACGAACAAGGGCTTTGATGAAGAAGATATCTTAAAAACAGGGCTTATCATAAAAAAAGAAAATAGCAATAATTATTATGACCGTTTCAGGAAAAGAGTAATTTTTCCTATATTTGACGTAAAAAGCAGGATTATAGGATTTGGAGGTAGAGTCTTAGATAATTCTCTTCCTAAATACCTGAATTCACCTGAAAGTTTAGTTTTTAATAAAGGATATAATTTATATGGATTAAATTTAGCTAAAGAAGCAGTAAGAGATAAAAGCTTTATTTTAGTTGAAGGTTATATGGATGTAATTAAAATGCATGTGCATGGATATACAAATACTGTTGCAGCTTTAGGTACATCTTTAACTGAAAATCAGATTAAACTAATGAAAAGATACTCAAAAAGTTTTTATTTGGCGCTTGATTCAGATAATGCAGGACAAAAAGCTGCACTTAAAGCGATTAATATGCTGAAAAAAAATAATTTAGATGGTAAAGTTGTTATAATACCTGATGCAAAGGACCCAGATGAGTATCTAAATAAATTCGGAAAAATTAATTTCGACAAATTAATTGAAAATTCTTTAGATTATTATAGCTTTTTAGAATATTATTATATAGAAATTTATGATAATTCTAACAAAGTTGAATATATAAACAAATTTTTTGACAATATAGTAAATGTAAGCAGTGAAATTGAAAAAGAGTTGATATTTGAAAAACTATCGAGTAAAGTGGGGGTTTCCAAAGAGTCTATAATAAAAGAATACAATAAGAGAAGTACTAAACATGTAACTTTTGTTAAATCTGCAAAACCTGCTGAAAATAAGCAGCAGGTTACTAAAATAACCACATCACATGAAGAAGAGCTTATTAAACTTATACTTACGAACAATGATTTTGCATTTCAACTAAAAGAAATAGTCAATGAAGACACCTTTAAGGACTTAAAATACTATCAAACATTTAAAAATATGTATGAATACAAAATCAATGATAAAAGTATTAATATGGAAAGCTTAAATGATATTATTAATGATAACGTGGATGTCAGTGTTTTTTTGCAGAATGACGATGTTGATTATGATAATTTAGAGGCTTTGTTCAAAGATTGTATGAAAAGACTTAAAATTAAATATTACGAAAAGAAGAGAACGATATTGACTAATAGCTTAAAGCAATCTGAAAATGCAGCGAATAGCAAGGATGTAATGAATGAAATTTTTAGCCTCGCTAAAAAGATTAAATCAACTAAAGAGGAGGTTAACTAACACATGGGTGAAAACAAGAGTATATCAGATAATGCAGATGATGAAATACAAAAAACAGAAGTATTACAAAAAATCGAATCAATAAAAAGCAAATTAATAGAAAAAGGCAAGAAAAATGGGTTTATAACATATAAAGAAGTTTTAAGGTCGTTTGAAAAGTTAGATATTAATCCTGAATTCATAGATGATTTTTACAAGCAAGCAGAAGACAATGATCTTGAAATACTAGGGTTTCAAGATGATATGATACTTGAAAAAGTTGAAGATGGAGAAGAAGTTGAAATTAAAGATGATCAAGATTTCTTTGTAAGCCAGTCGGATGATGATATCTTAAAGGGAGTCAATATAGATGATCCTGTAAGAATGTACTTAAAAGAAATAGGAAAAGTTCCGTTATTATCAGCAGTAGAAGAAATAGAACTTGCAAAATGCATGAAAGATGGCGATGATGAAGCAAAAAAGAGATTAGCAGAGGCTAATTTAAGACTTGTTGTAAGCATTGCTAAAAGATATGTATGAAGAGGAATGTTGTTCTTGGATTTAATTCAGGAAGGAAACCTAGGCCTTATAAAAGCAGTTGAAAAATTTGATTATACAAAGGGATTTAAATTTAGTACATATGCGACTTGGTGGATACGACAAGCTATAACAAGAGCTATAGCAGACCAGGCAAGAACTATAAGAATACCTGTACACATGGTGGAAACCATAAATAAACTTATAAGAATAAAAAGACAGCTGTTGCAAGAATTAGGACGGGATGCAACACCTGAAGAAATAGCTTTGGAAATGGAAATGGAACCGGAAAAAGTAAGAGAAATACTTAAAATTGCTCAAGAACCTGTTTCATTAGAAACTCCAATAGGAGAGGAAGAAGACAGTCACTTGGGAGATTTCATTCCTGACGATGAAGTTCAAGCTCCTTCAGATGTAGCAACATTTACATTGTTAAGAGAACAACTTTCAGCGGTACTCCATACTTTAACGGACAGAGAACAAAAAGTTTTAAGATTAAGGTTTGGTTTAGATGACGGAAGAGCAAGAACACTTGAAGAAGTTGGAAAAGAATTTGACGTAACAAGAGAAAGAATAAGACAAATTGAAGCTAAGGCACTTAGAAAATTAAGACATCCTAGCAGAAGCAAGAAACTTAAAGATTATTTAGAATAAAAAATTGATACAGAATGCAGAATTATAAATTTTGTAGTCTGTATTTTTTATTAAAGAGGATGCTATGAACAGATTAGAATGTATAAAATCAATGGTAACAAAATGCAATACAGTAGCAGACATAGGGACAGATCATGGCTATGTAGCAGAAATGATGTTAAATGATAATATATGTGAACATGTCATTGCTACAGATTTAAATGAAGGTCCTTTAAACAGGGCAATAGAATATTTAACTATTAAAAATTTAAATTTAAAATGCGATTTCAGACTTGGCTATGGGCTTATGGTTTTGAAAAAAAAAGAAGCTGATGCAATAGTCATTGCAGGAATGGGCGGGGAGTTAATTGCAGATATACTTGAAGTATCAAAAAATATTTCTAAAGAATCATCACAGCTTATTTTGCAACCAATGACAACTGCAGAAAAACTCCGCAGATATTTATGTGAAAATGGTTTTAAAATAATAGATGAAAAAATTATAAAAGAATATCATCATTACTACTTTGTAATAAAAGCAACACCAGGTTCAGCAGAAATAACAGATGAAATATATTATGAATTCAGCCGACACCTGATTGAAAAAAAAGAGCCTTTAATGATGGAGTACATAAATAAAGTTTTAAACATAAATGAAAAGATAATCAATAGTCTTGAAAAAACAAATAACAAGGAATATAATGAAAAAATAAACTGTTTAAAGCAAAAAAATAATAGAGTGAGGGAGTTGATGTCAAATTAAAATCAATTCAGTTATTAAACTATTAGATGATGAATTAAAATTAAAGCCACAAGAAGATTGGGACAACAGCGGATTGCAAATAGGCGACATTAACAGCAACATAAAAACAGTTATGTTAACCTTAGACATTGATTTAAATGTTGTAAACTATGCTATCGAACATAAAGTGGACTTAATAATCACACATCATCCATTTTTATTTAGCTCTTTAAAATCAATTGATTACAATTCATATGACGGAAAAATAATTCATGCCCTCATTACAAACAATGTTAATTTGTACAGTATGCATACAAGTTTAGATATGGCTGAAAAAGGAGTAAATTATGAACTGGCGAACAAATTAAGCATTAACAAATTTCAGGTTCTTCATCAAGTAAATGATGACAACAGCGGTTATGGAGGCATTGGAAGCATAGATGCTAAAAATATTGTTGAATATGCAAAACAAGTAAAATTATTGTTAAACTGTAGAAGTATAAAATTATATTGCAACAATGAAAATCAGTTAATAAAAAAAGTTGCTTTTTGTGGCGGAAGTGGTAGTGATTTCATTGATGATGCAATAAGTTGTGGTGCTGACGTCTATATAACCGGTGACATTAAATATCATCAGGCTCAAAAAGCATTAAATAACAAATTAAGTATAATAGATGCAGGACATTTTTATACTGAAAATCATATTATGACAACTTTAAAAAATATATTAGAAAAATCAAAACAAGCAAAAGAACTTCATATAATTCTTTTAAATACAAACACGGTTGAAGAAAAAATAATATAGAGGATAATGATATGAATAAAAGTTTTGGATATATAAGAGTTGCTGCAGCAGTTCCAGCAATAAAAGTAGCAAATCCTGATTACAATGTAAAAGAAATAGTTTCTATTGTAAAAAAATTGGTTTTAGAAAAGAACACGAAAGTAATTGTTTTTCCTGAATTATGTATTACAGCTTACACATGTGGAGATTTGTTCAATCAAAAGGCTTTAATAAAAGAAGCTGAATATGCTTTAAATAATTTGCTTGAAGAAACGAAAAAATTGAATGTTCTTATAGCCGTAGGAATGCCGGTAAAAGCTGACAACCAATTATTCAATTGTGCAGTAATTGTAAAAAATGGAAAAATCCTCGGTGCCGTTCCTAAGACTTATATACCAAATTACAATGAATTTTATGAAAAAAGATGGTTCGCATCATCAGTTTCCAGAATAAGCAGCAGTGTGACACTATGTGGCCAGAATGTTGCTTTTAATGAAAATTTATTGTTTAAAGATAATTTGTCTGATTTATGTGTTGGTATAGATGTATGTGAAGATTTATGGGTAAATATTCCGCCAAGTTCGTATCATACATTGTATGGCGCAAATTTAATATTAAACCTTTCAGCTAGTAATGAAACTATATTAAAGACTGATTACAGAAGAGATATTGTAAAAGTTCAGTCAGCAAAATGCATTACAGCTTATGCTTATTGTTCTGCAGGGCAGGACGAAAGTACTACAGATGTTGTTTTTTCAGGGCATGCATTAATTGCAGAAAACGGAAATGTATTAAAAGAAAATAAATTTTTTGATGAAAGTGATATTATATATTGTGATATAGATTTGGAAAAAATCAACAATGATCGGATTAAATCTAACACATACATGGAAAAAAACGATAAAAAAGATTATCAATATATTTTTTTCAACCTTGGATGCAATGAAAATGAAAAATTAGAAAGACATGTTGATCCAAGACCATTTGTTCCTTCTAATAAAGAAGAAAGAAATAAAAGATGCAAAGAAATACTGAACATTCAAGCAATAGGATTGTATCAAAGAATGAATAAAATCAGAACAAAAAAAGCTGTTGTGGGTATATCAGGTGGCTTAGACAGTACGTTAGCTTTAATAGTGACAGTTGAAGCATTTAAAAAGCTTAACGTACCTTTGGATGGTATTATTGCAATTACGATGCCTGGTTTTGGAACAACTAGCAGGACGTACAACAATGCTACTACATTAATGAGAGAACTTGGAGTTACAATAAAGGAAATAGCAATTCAGAATGCTTGTATACAACATTTTAAAGATATAGGACACAATGTGGATGTCCATGATGTTACATATGAAAATGCACAAGCAAGAGAAAGAACTCAAATATTAATGGATGTTGCTAATCAGGAAAATGGAATAGTAGTAGGTACAGGAGATTTGTCAGAGCTCGCTCTGGGGTGGTGTACATATAATGGAGATCAAATGTCCATGTATGGAGTTAATTCCAGCATACCAAAAACATTGGTAAAATATCTTGTTAAATGGTATGCAGATGAAGAAACTGAAGGCGACATACAAACTGCTTTGCTGGATGTTTGTGATACACCTGTAAGTCCGGAACTTCTTCCACCGGATAAAGAAGGAAACATTCAGCAATTCACCGAAAGCACTGTTGGCTCATATGATTTAAATGATTTCTTCTTGTACAACATGATTAGAAATGGTTATGAACCTAAAAAAATTTATTACCTTGCTAAAATTGCATTCGATGGTATTTTTACAGAAGATGTAATTCTTGAAACATTAAAGAAATTCTATAAAAGATTTTTTACTCAGCAATTTAAACGTTCATGCATGCCTGACGGAGTTAAAGTAGGTTCAGTATCACTTTCTCCAAGAGGAGACTGGAGAATGCCTAGTGATGCATCTTACGAAATTTGGTTAAATAATTTGAATGGTATGGAAAATAATTCATTTGACAATTGAATACAAATATTGTAATATAACCTAGAGTAAATTATACAGTCGCATGCAGAAATGTATGAGGAAAGTCCGAGCTCCATAGAGCAGGGTGCTGGGTAATACCCAGTGAGGGTGACCTTAAGGAAAGTGCAACAGAAAGAGACCGCCACGCAAGTGGTAAGGATGGAAAGGTGAGGTAAGAGCTCACCAGCAATTAGGCGACTAATTGGCTATGTAAACCCCACCTGGAGCAAGACCAAGAACGGACCTTGGAGTGGCTGCTCGTCACAGTCCAAATGGTAGGTTGCTAGAGTTTGCTGGTAACAGCAAGCGTAGATAGATGACTGTTTAATACAGAACTCGGCTTATGTATTTACTCACCAAAATAAAAAAATAACACTTGCAATTAGCAGGTGTTTTTTTATTATTTATTTGTTTCTATTGAAACTTCAGATGAATTGGATAAGAATTTTTTAAATGTTATGGCAACAGTAATTAATACAATACATGCAGCAATAATCCAAATATTTGGTATTGATACATAATTTATTATGACGCTGTACAATATTGATCCTGATAAACCGCCTATCTGAAATATAAATGAGTATGTAGATAAAACTGACGCTCTTATTTCACTGGGTGTTTCTCCGTTTAATATTGCACCTTCCGGAATATTAGCCATTCCAAACAGTAAATATATGCTGGCATAAAGTGATATGAAAGAAGGTATGTTTGTTTGCAGCGCTGTAAATATCAATGAAAGAGCCAACAACAAACGAAGAGTCAAATACATTTTTTTAGAATTAAATTTATATTTTTTAATTAATTTATTTGAAACAATGCTTCCCAACATAGCAGCGCCCAAATACAAGAAAGCCATCAATCCTAGAAGACCCATCATGCCTTTATCAGGTAAAAGAGATATAAAGTGAGGCTGCCAATAAGTTTCAAGAGAACTTAAGAAAAATCCAGTTGAAAAAACGGAAATGAAAATACAAATTACAGTAGTATTTTCCATTACAAATGACGAACTGTTTTTAACATGCTGCTTTATTGATATGCGTTCATGTTTTTCTACTTTTTTTGCTTCAGTAATAAATATAATTGATAAAACTGCCACAGTTACAGTCAATAAAATTCTTATAATAAGGTTTAAATCATAAGTGCCAAGATCAGGGAAGTAATATGCAGAAACTTTTGGAAAAAAACCTCCTGATATAGCACCTGTAGACAATCCTAATGCCTCTAAAACAGAAAGGCGCGTAGTAATGTTATGAAGTTTTTCTTTACCAAAATTATCGATATAGTAGTCAATGAACAATGCATCAAATGAACCGGAAGCAAGAGCCCTGTTCAATCCATAAAGCATCATGCCAATGCACATGATGATAAAACCTCGTCCAAACAAAATAACCATAAAACTCGTGGCTGAAATTATCAATGAAATGCAAAATGTTTTTTTTCTACCAAAAATATCTGCCATAATTCCTGTAGGGAGTTCCAAAATAACTACAGTTAAAGCGTATAAGCCTAAAATTATGGACAAATTGCTTAATGATGCTCCTTTTTCAATTAATAATAAACTTAAAACAGGAATGAGTAGTCCTGACAGATACGAATTAAGAAAATATATCACAGAATACAGCTTTATTTTCATAAGAATTCCTTTCAAATATTTACTGTGGGATAACGTTATTATTATAATCTCAAAGCTATCCTGACGTCAAGTGAAATAAAAAAAACCACAGGCATTAACCTGCGGTTTAATTTCGGTACTATTTGTGTAATATTGGTGAAATTCTTTTGTATATTAATAATACAATTGATGATGTAACAATTCCTTTAAATATATTGAAAGGAACTACCGCATACATTACAAATGTTTTTAAATCTGTAATTGCAGGATTTAATAAATTTCCCATATCTATGAAAGCTTGAATTGGAGCTCCATAAACTTTAGAATAAACCGGAAGAAGCAAGTAATAATTCATAACTGATCCAGCTAAAGCTAAAGTTAAAGTTCCTGCTAAAAGTCCTAGTATTGCAGTTTTAAATGATTTATTTCTGCTGTAAATTAATCCTGCTGGTATTAAGAAAGAGCAACCTACTATAAAGTTTGCAACTTCTCCGATTCCACCTGTATCTGATCCGTTTAAAACAAAATTAATAATAATTTTTACAAATTCTGTTGCAATACCCGCAACAGGTCCTAAAGCAAATGTACCAAGCAATACCGGTACTTCGCTAAAATCTAATTGGTAAAAATTTGGTGCGAACCACAGCGGGAAGTCAAACAACATTAATACTGTTGCTACTGCAGACAACACACCTACTTTTGTTATTACCTTTGCATTTCCTCTTTGTTTTACTGACATTTCACTTTTCATATTTTTCCTCCTTGTGCTATGCACGATTTAAAGATTACGAGAGGCTGGGAATTCTTTGCGGTTGACCTACCGCTATTTTTCTTCCCTACGGTCGAGAAAATAGGGTTAGGGCATACAAAAAGCCTCTGAAATCTTCAGAGGCGTAACTACGATAGAAATTATATTTGCTCACAAATATGTAAGTAATCTCTCCTACCATCCAGACTATACTGTCGGTATTGGAATCTCACCAATTCAACCTTTCGGCTCGCGGACTTTACCGCCGGTCGGGAATTTAACCCTGCCCTGAAGATGTTTACAAAATAATTATATCACTATTTTCAAATTTGTAAACACTTTTTACGAATTTAAATTGATATTTTTTTATCCAACTTATTACCCAATTGTTATATAAATTTATATATACATTTTATCATAATTTTAAAGATTCTTAATATTATAGAATATAGGACAAGGATAAATTATTTGATGGAGAATATTTATGAATAATATTATTAGAATTTTAGGAACCAACATAAAAAACACAGTGTCCAAACAGTATGATTTTATTGAAAGCAATGCTGTTGAAATAAGACTTAGAGTGAATAGTCCAATTCTAATAAAAAGCAATAAAAGAGAATTTTTTTTAGAAGAAACCACTAAAGTAACTAAAAAAGACATTGATGATACTGTTTCAAATATCACTAAAAATTCGATCCATGCTTTTGAAAAGGAAATTAGGAGCGGATATATAACCGTTGAAGGGGGGCATAGAGTTGGTCTTGGGGGTGATTGTATTTATGAGGGTAATATATTTAAGGGATTCAAGAACATTACTTCTTTAAATATAAGGATAGCCAGAGAATTTCCCGGTTGTACGAGAAATTATCTAAAGTATTTTATGAATTCAAACAAAAATATATACAATACTTTAATTATAGGACCCCCTCTTTCAGGCAAAACAACATTTATAAGAGACATATCAGTTAATCTAAGCGACGGTATTAAATTTCCATATTTTGAAGGATGCGACGTTACTTTAATTGATGAAAGAGGAGAAATATCATCTGTTTTTAATGGTGTGCCTCAAATGTATGTGGGCAGACGAACTGATGTATTATCTTATTGCATGAAAAAAGAAGGATTTTTCATGAGCATACGAGCATTGTCACCCAAAGTGATAATCTCAGATGAACTTGGTTCAAAGGAAGATTTTGAAATTATTCAATATGCATTAAAAAGCGGAGTAAATATAATTGCAACTGCTCATGGTTTTGGCATAGAAGATGTGAAAAAAAACATATATATGAGATCTATAATTGAGAACAATTTTTTTGACAGGGCATTGATTTTAAAAAGCAGTAAAAGCCCTTCTGTTGCAAAGGAAGTATACGATTTTCAAAGAAACAAGGTGATTTTCAATGATGTTGGTTAAAGTAACATTATTTTTTCTTATAATTGTTTCAATTAAATACATATTCAAATTTATAAATGATTGTGGTGACAATAATATTGCCAGAATGAAGGAACTTATTGATTTTACAGAATATCTTCAAATTTATTCCTGTGATATGAAAATGTCTTTTGAAGAAATATTTTTAAGATATGAATTTAAAAGCAAAGAAACAGAACAAGTGTGCAAGATGTTAATGAATGAATTGAATCATGAAGAAAAAAACAACAGAAAAAACTTTGTTTGTATAATGAAAGAAATAATGATGACACCTGATGAATTCAACAAATATTTTACAGATATTATTGATTATTACGGGAGTGCATATTCGGATGTCTTAGATAAAAAATTAGGCTTAACTTTGAAAGAAATGAAAAATTCGATGAACTGTTTTGAAATTATCAACAGTGAGAGAAAAAATCTAAACAACAGGATTTCATTGCTTGTGGGATGCCTGGTCGCTGTTATTTTGATTTAAGGGGGTAAATATGGATATTGACTTAATTTTTAAAGTTGGTGCAATCGGTATTATAGTAGCAGTTTTTAATCAAATTTTAGCAAAGACGGGAAGAGACGAACAAGCAATGTTTGTAACACTGGCAGGAGTAATAGTTGTAATGGCTCTAATCGTTGGAATGATGAATGATTTATTCGTGGAGGTAAAGTCAGTATTTAATTTGTATTGATAATGATTGATATGTTACTTGCGAAAATAATATTTATAGCTGTAATCACTGTTATTTTAAGTATTACAATTTCAAAATTCAATCCGGAATTCAAAGTTTACATTACCGCCATCTTCGGTATACTCGTTATTTATATGTTGTTTTATGAACTGCAAGGTTATGTTCAGGAAATAGTAAGTGTTTTCGTCAGATATGACATTAAAATTGAATATTTCAGCACTATTTTAAAAATTGTAGGAATTGCATATATTTGTGATTTCATATCAGTTCTTTGCAAAGATTTAAATTACGAATCTGTAGGAAAAAAAGTTGAAATTGCCGGAAAGCTTATGATATTAATTTATTCCATAGATGTTATTAAAATATTTCTTGATCAGATACTGTTGCTTGTAAATGGGTGATGAAATGAAACTAAAAATGAAAATTATATTGTTATTAATAATAATTTTAACATTAAACTGCATTCCTGTTTATGCCAGCACAACATATTCTTTTGATAAAGCAATTGAAGAAATACCGGTTGAAGATGTAGAGGAATATATAAATAACAACAACTCATATTTTAAAGATAACAATATTAAAATAAGAGACTTAATTGTAAATGCATTCAAAGGAAAACTTGATATCAGCTTAAAGGATTATTTAATGTATGAGCTTAAAAATGAACAAGGCTTTTTTAAAGATATTTTAAGAACGTGTGTTAACGTTATTATCATATGTATGCTTTTAACAATTATAAATTATTTTTCTGATGAAATAAGTAATCAAAGCGTATCTGATATAGTAATTTTATTTTCTGTAATGATAATTTTTACAATAGTACTTAAGGATGTATTAAATATAAAAAATTTACTAAAAAGTGATTTTGCTCAATTCAAAATAATCACCGAAGAAATAAATGCAGTTTTTATGGCAGCGATGCTTACTTTCGGTAAACTCAGCGTATTGCAGTTCTTTCAAATATCACTTAATTATGTGATTGGTATCACCACACGGTTAATATATAATATTACCGATATTATGACCGTAGTAATGATTGCTGTAATTTTAATAAATAATATGAGCAAATTTATTAATGCAAAACTTTTGTATAAATTTTTAAAGAAAGGAACTCTTTTAATTTTATCCGGATATATGATTATAGTAGTCATAAATTTTTCTGTACAAGGATATATATTATATAAAACGGATAATATTTTTATAAGTTCCATTAAAGCGTTGTCTCCTGCAGCGGTACCTGTTATAGGAAATGCAGTAACAAGTTTTTTTGGGGTGTTTTTAAAAAGCATTCTTATGATAAAAGATGTTCTGGGAATAGTAATAATAGTTTTTATATTATCGGCATTTGGTGGATCACTTATAAAAATTTTGTTAGCTTTGATTTTGTACAAAGCAGTTGGAGTTCTTACGGAACCATTTAATGAAAATATATCCAAGCTCATTTATGAGATGGCAGATTTATTTTATATTTACTTGGTATGCCTGATGACACCAATAATAATTGTAACTGTATATTATTCAATTCTATTAAACTATATGAATAACATTTTTGGGTAGCCTATGAAAAGTACAATAGTTAACATATTAATAATGATTTTAATGTTTAACGTAATAATGATAATTTTCCCGGAAGGCAGAACCCAAAAATTTTGCCGAATATCAATTAAAATTTTTATCATGATTTATGTTTTAAACAATATATTTCTTAATGGAGGCATTGATTTAAAAATGTTGGAAAACATGCCATCAGTTTCTTCTTACTACGAAAGGGAGGCAATCATAAAAAGTGTGGATCAGGAATTTATTGATGAATTAAATAAAAATAATTACGATGGAGAAGAAGTGATTAAAAATATTGAGCTCAGCTTCACAGAAAGTATGTATGTAAAAGTAAAAATAACTTTAAATAAATTATTGAGCATAGATGAAGTAAATGAATTAAAAAGAGACATAGCTGAAATATTTCAAATTAGTTCAGATAACATAGATATAATATCAGGAGGAATATATGAATAATTTTTTGAAAATGTTCAAAGAAAACAAGAATTTAAAATACGCAGTAAATATATTCATTATACTTGTTATTATTTCATTGGTATTGAATTTTAATACCTCAAAAATATCAAGTAAAACTTCTGAAATATCAAAAAGTTATCAGGACACAAATGAAGTTGCGACAGATAGCTATGTACAATCCTTAGAAAAGAGGTTAGAAGAAATACTTGGTAAAATTGAAAATATGGAAAGCGTTGATGTTATGATTTATACAAAAAATACTCCGGAAATGGAGCCTATCTATGATGAAAACATCAGCAATGAGACAAATATTGAAGTAGGAAGTGATGGAACAAAAAGGGAGGTGATGAGAGAGACAAAACAAAACCAAGTTATATTGAGCACAAATAATGATGTAGTTGAAAGATATTACCAATATCCTGAAATATCGGGAGTTTTAGTTGTCGCTGACTATACAGGAAGTAAAGATATTTATACAACTCTTATGAATTGTGTAAAAACTTTATTAGATATCAATTTAAATGAAATTGAAATAATTTTATCTGAAAAGAACTAACTTAGGGGGTTATTATGATTATGAAAAAGGAAACATTGGTATTTATAACTTCATTGGCAATTATTTTTATCATAGGTTATGTTAATATGACCATGAAGCCTGAAAATGTATTTAACGAAGATGACTATTCACAATTTCAAAGTGAAGAACAGAATGAACTCGCCGAAAATGATGTTGCTGAAATTCTCGAGGGAGATCCTGCAGCAACAGCAGAAGCTTTACCAGAAGAAAGTGAAAATGCAGCTGCACAGGAGGAGTCAACAGATGTAACAGAAACGGATTATGAAATTCTTGGAGATATAACAGACATAACAGATTTAAACACTGTTGAAGCATCATCAACTGCTGTTATTGACACATTAAATTCATGCTTTGAAAACTTTAAACTTAATAAAGAAAAAGGAAATATGGATGTTTTAGATCATCTTGAAGAAAATATAAGCAATGCCTTAATATCAGAAGATACCAAAAGTCAATTTGAAGCGCTTCTATTAAATAAGAATTCATTTATAGAAGCTGAAAAAGATATTGAACTTATGCTTCAGACCAAAGGTTACAACGAAACAGTTGTAATCGTAGATGAAGATATGGTTAAAGTAATTACGAATGAAACAATTGAGCAGGCAGATGCAACTAAAATTTTAGACGTAATAGTTTCAGAAACAGATTACGAACCTATTCAAATAAAAATCGTCAAATTTGATAATATTGATTTGTAAAAATTTACAACTTCTGATATAATTATTTAAGGAGGTGCTAATATGGAGAACGAAACTTTAGAATATGGCCAGGTTAAAATTTCTGATGATGTAGTAATAATTATTGCGGGCATCGCAACCAGCGGAGTAAAGGGTGTAAGTACAACTCGTACAGGAGTAGCAGAAGGAATTTCAAATTTATTCTCTAAGAATAATTACTCAAAGGGAATAAAAGTTGAAATAAATGAAAATATTGTTGTTTTAGACATTTTCATAAATGTAGAATATGGCTACAAAATAAACGAAGTTGCTAAAGAAGTTCAAGCAGTTGTTAAAAAAGAAATAGAAACTATGACAGACTTGGAAGTGACTTCCGTAAATGTTCATGTACTTAATATAATACAAGAAAAAGATAAAGATAAAGACAAAGAAAATACAGACTCTGACATAGCAGTAGACTAATATAACGAATATAGATTGACAATTTATTATTGTCAATCTATAATTGTTTTACTTACAATATAAGTGATTAAAAACTATGTATGATTGCCAAATTCAGGCAACTAAATGCTTATATTCAAAAAGCATGGTAGCATATTATAGCTATAGCTACTAACGGAGGAAATATGAAACGAAAAGAAACAAGAGAAGATGCAGTTAAATTAGCATATTGTATGGATGTTAACAAAGAATTTGATAAATCATATCCACCCATATTTGTAGAACATTTTGGACTGGATGACGTGGATATTGATTACTTGAACAAAACAATTGGAGATATGATTGACCACATGGATGTAATAGACAAACACATTACAGATAATTCTAAAGACTGGAAAATTTCAAGAATAGCTAAAGTAGATCTTGCAGTTCTTCGTGTGGCACTATCAGAAATATTATATAATGATACTATTCCGGAAAGTGTTTCAATTAATGAAGCTGTAGAAATCAGCAAAAAGTATTCTAGTGATGATTCTCATAAATTCATTAATGGAATTCTTGGAACAGTTGTAAGGAATATAAAAGAATGATTGAATATATACTTGGCATTGATACAAGTGCATATACTACTTCTATTGCTTTAATTGATGCAAAAGAAAATAAAATAATAGATGATAAAAGAAAAGTGCTTCTGGTTCCATTGGGACAAAGGGGACTCAGACAGCAAGATGCAGTTTTTCAGCACCTTAAAAACTTCCAAGAACTTTACAGTGAAATAAATGTTGATATGAAACTTATCAGCACGGTGGCTGTCAGTTCAAGACCTAGAAATGTAGACGGCTCATACATGCCTGTTTTTACAGTTGGTCAAAATTATGGAAAAATAATTGCCGAAACATTGAACTGCAGCTATATTGAATATTCTCATCAGGAAAATCATATTGCTGCTTCTTTAATTGAACTATACAAAGAAATAAATGATGATATCCTTGCTATTCATATATCAGGAGGAACAACAGAATTTCTTGGTGCTAAAAAAGCACAAAAGGGATACTCGACAGAAATAGTTGGAGGAAGCAAAGATATTACTTTTGGACAGCTTATTGACAGAATTGGCACTTTAATGGAATTTCCTTTTCCGTGCGGACTTTATATGGAGAAGTCAATACAAAACATTTCTGAAGTTGATAAAATTAAAATTCCTCCTATAAAAGGAACTACATTTATAAATTTATCCGGAATGGAAAATTATTATAATAATTTGTACCTGCAAAATAAATACAGCAAAGAAACTATAATATATTCATTATTTAATTATATTGCAAGCTGCATTTTACATATTATTAAACAAATACAATCTATTTATTGTTTTAAAACTATAATAATAACCGGAGGGGTTGCATCAAACAATACTATCAGAAATTTAGTTTTAGAGGAATTAAATGATAAATTAAGAGTGATTTTCCCTTCTAAAGTAAATTCATCTGATAATGCTGTAGGTCTTGCATATCTGCCGATTATCGACAGGTGGTACAATGAAATTAAAACCTATTAAAGTATCTGTTCTAAATCAATACATAAAAAAATATTTAATGAGCAACTCAATTCTAAATAACCTTAGAGTAGAAGGAGAAATATCGAATATAAGAATGAGTAGGTCAGGATATACTTACTTTTCTTTGTGCGATGAAAATTCTTGTATAAATTGTGTCGCTTTTTTTGTTGATTCTGTATCAAAAAACGGAGATAAGATTATTGTTGAAGGAGAATTGTCTGTTTATGAGACGAAGGGTACTTATCAGCTAATTGTAAGAAATTTGGAACGTGTAGGACTTGGAAAAATTTTGCTTGATTTAGAAGTATTGAAAGAAAAACTTAAAGCTCAGGGAATGTTTGACAGGCATAGAGAACTGCCTGTCTATCCTGCTAAAATAGGCATTATTACATCTAAGTCGGGTGCAGCAATCAAAGACATTTTAAAAACTTTTGAAAGTGTAAAAGCAGATTTTGAGATTGTAATTTACAATACGCTTGTTCAAGGGGAAAAGTCTAAAGAAAATATCCTTGATGGATTAAAATATTTCAATAAAAATGAGACTGATGTGATACTTATATCAAGAGGTGGAGGAAGCTTTGAAGATTTAAATGTTTTCAATGATATAAATATAGCAGAGGAAGTATATAAATCGAAGGTTCCTGTTGTAACAGGCATAGGACACGAAACAGATAGAACACTCACAGATTATGTTGCTGATGAATATTGTCACACTCCAACTGCTGCAGCAGAAAGAATTATAAGAGGATATAAAGATATTGAAGAAAAAATTTCAAGTCTTGTGTATGCATTAAAGCGTGGAACATATAACTGCCTTGCATTAAAACAAGCAGATATTAAATCATCAAAATATTTATTAAAAAATTATTTACCTTTGGAAAATATATATAAACTTAAAAACGAACTTGAAGGGTATAAGAATATCCTTAATAACGTATCAAATAAAAAAATGAAAGAATGCAATTTTCAGCTACAACTTTTAAATGAAAAATTGAACATACATAATTATAAAAATCAACTCGATAAAGGCTTTGCCGTTGTATCTGACATAAATGGAAATATTGTAAAACATATCAATCAAGTAAAAGTCAAAAGTTTGTTAAACATAAGGTTTAAAGACTTTAATATCGAGGCAGAAACAATAAATGTGCAAGAGGTAGAAAATGAAAGATAAATATGATAGTTTTGAAAACGCATTGGAAGAATTGAAAAATATAGTACAAAATTTTGAAAATAATGATGATATGTCTGTTGATGATTTATTAAAAAATTATGAACAGGGAATGAAAGCTTATTCTTATTGTTCCAAAAAATTAGAAGAAACTCAGAAGAAAATAAAATTCATTGAAGAAAGTTATGAATAAATAAAGATTAAGTATATTTTTAGAAATGTATAATTTAAATAACTATAAAATTATTAATTGATATTTATAAATTGTTATGCTATAATTTTATTGAATTGTTCAAATTTTGTTTTTTTGAGCAGAATAATTATGTAAAGTATTGAAAGGGTATTTAATGGAAGAATATAGGCTTGATGTATATCTGCACAATAAAGGTTTTGTTGATAGCCGCGAAAAGGCAAAACATCTTATTATTAATAGCTGTGTATATGTAAATGACAAAATTAAAACAAAGGCATCTTTTAAAGTTACAAACGATGATATTATAAAAGTTACAAACGATTTGTGTTATGTGGGCAGAGGAGCTTCAAAGCTTGAAAAAGCAGTCATGCTTTTTAATATAGATATTGATAATATGGTTGCAGTAGATATTGGAGCGTCCACGGGCGGGTTTACAGATTATCTAATAAGACATGGAGCTAAAAAAGTGTATGCTGTTGATGTTGGGCACGGACAGCTTCACGATACTTTAAAAAAAAATGAACGGGTAATTAATATTGAAAATACAAATTTCAGGTATGCTGATGCTTTAATTTTTACTGATGATGTCGATATAATAGTAGCAGATGTTTCATTTATATCTTTGAAATATATTTTACCTAAAATTGTCGAAATTAGTCATGAAAATACAAATATTGTTGTACTTGTTAAACCTCAATTTGAGGCTGGAAAAAACAATGTCGGTAAAAATGGAATAGTAAAAAACAAGGGTGTTCATTTCGATGTACTTAATAACTTTAATGAATATTGTCATAAAAATAACTTAACAATAGTAAATTTAACATATTCTCCCATACAAGGAGGAGATGGCAACATAGAATACCTTGCTCATTTAAGAAAAAATATTAAAGATGAAAATGTATTGAATTTCAAAGACTTAATAAAAGAAGCCTTTGAAGTGTTATAAAAAACTAAATGATATATGAGGTGACAAATGAAAAAGTATACAAGACAAACAAAAATCCTTGAGTTAATATCTAAAAAAGAAATAGAAACTCAGGAAGAACTTGCTGAAAGCTTGAAAATAATGGGAATTGATGTAACGCAAGCAACTATTTCAAGAGATATTAAAGAATTAAGATTGGTAAAAGTAATGTCAAAGAACGGAAAATATAAATATGCTACTATAGGTCAAAGTCAGGAAGGTATTACAGACAGATTATATAAAATATTTGAAAATTCTGTTGTTTCCATTGACAATGCTATGAATATAGTTGTTATAAAAACAATTCCCGGAGCAGCTCAAATATGTGCATCTGCAATTGATTATATGGGAGTAGATGAAATAGTTGGAACATTGGCTGGAGATGATACAGTGTTTGTAGCTATAAGATCTTTGGAAGCTGTTGAATACGTATTACAGGAATTTAAAAAGAATATAAGATAATGGTGATATTATGCTGATTAGTTTAAATATCAGCAATTTTGCTGTATTTGAAAATGAATCTATCAATTTTGAAAATGGATTTAATGTTTTCACCGGTGAAACAGGTTCAGGAAAATCTATATTGATTGAAGCGTTGTCTCTTATTTTAGGTGGTAGGGCTTCAAAGGACCTGATAAGAAAAGGAAGTAAAAGTGCATTGGTGGAAGCAATCTTTGATATTTCCAGCAATAATTGTTTGTGTGATTTCTTAGCCAGTGAGAATATTGATATAGATAATGAAGACTTTTTAATAATATCAAGAGAAATTTTGGAAAATGGTAAGAGCATTAATAAAATTAACAGGAAAACCGTTCCTCTAGGAGTGCTTAAGGATATCGGAAATTATTTAATTGATATTTATGGGCAATTTGGTCACGAAAGTTTATTTAAAAAAGAAAATCACATTATATTGCTTGACAGCTTAATACAAAAAGAATTATCTCCATTATTTGAGGAGTATAACAAGTTGTTTTTAGAATACAATAAAAAATGTGATGATATAGATACTATAAAAAGTAAACTTATAAATAAGGATTTAAAAATTGAACAGCTGAAATTCGAAATAGATGAAATAGAGGAAGCTCAATTAAAAGAACATGAAGAAGATGAATTGCTAAAGGAAATTAAAAAGCTGTCAAATATCCAAGAAATAAAAAATTCAGTATTTGAAGCAATTAAGATTATGAACAACAATAGTGGCTTGAATAACGTTTACAGTATCCTGAACAAAATTAAGAGTTATGACGACGTAATTGCAAGTTATCTTTTGAAAACAGAAATTTTGTTGGAAGAACTGCAATTTTTCGTTCACGACTTAAGAGATTATTCGGAAAAATTAGATATTGATGAAAACAAAATGAATTTTATTGAAAATAGAATGTCACTCATAAGTAGGTTAAAAAGAAAATATGGTTATTCTATTGAAAAAATAAATGAATATAAAAATTTATCAGAAAAAGAGCTTAAAGTTCTTAAGGAAGCAGAATCTAATTTAAGTATTTTGATGATAGAAAAGAATGAATTGTATAGAAGATTGAAAGAGTATGCAGAAATAATTTCCAAAAAAAGGAAAAATGCAGCTGATTTTCTTGAAAAACAAATACTTAAAGAATTATATGATTTAAATATGAAAAATATTATGTTTAAAGTAAACATTGAAAGAAAAAGCAATTTTTCTTTTGATGGGATTGATCAGATAGAGTTTATGATTTCTACGAATATTGGAAGCGATTTAAATTCAGTTCAAAAAGTAGTGTCCGGAGGAGAAGCATCACGTATTATGCTTGCTTTTAAAAAAATAAGCAGTGATATTGATAGTTCTCAAACAATGATATTTGATGAAATAGATTCTGGTATAAGTGGTAAAACAGCGCAAATGTCCGGTATTAAAATGAATTATATTTCAACTAGACATCAAGTTATATGTATTACTCATTCTCCACAAATAGCATCAATATCAAAAAATCATTTTTTAATTGAAAAAAAGGTTGTTGACAACAATACTTACAGCACTGTTAGAAGACTTCATGACGAAGATAGAATTAATGAAATAGCAAGATTGTTGAGTGGTATGAAAATTACTGAAAAGTCAATAAGCAATGCAAAAGAATTAATTGAGTTTAGCAGTAATATATAAAAAATATTGTTGAATAATATTTTGTACAAGTAAGATACAATTAAATATTTCCAAAGTATAAAACATACTGTACATGGAGAAATTAAGGATAAAACTTTAAGGAGAGCAAAATGAAAAATTTCGCTAAAAGAGTTTTATTCTTTATTTTTTTTATTGCATTATTGCTTACAGCTGTTTACTTAGGATTTGATTTAAAATCTAATCCTTATATTTTAACAAAAATGGATAATCAGGTTATAGAATCAGAAGGAAAATATTTAATACCTGGTGGTCAAACCATTGGTGTTGAATTGAAAACAGAAGGTGTTCTTGTAGTCGGATTGGCTGATATAATAAATACTGATAAATTGTCTATATCACCTGCAAAAATAGCAGGTGTGCAAATAGGGGACAAAATTTTAGCTATTGATTCAATTGAAATTGAAGATACTGATGATATTTTGGAATACACCAATAATCAGGGTGTAAAAAATTACAGCTTAGAAATCGAAAGAGAAGGAAAAATTTTTAATTTAAATATAACTCCGGTACAAATATATAAAAGCAATGAAATAAAATTTGGGTTTTGGGCTAGAGATGATATTGCCGGAATTGGAACCGTTACATTTATAGATCCCGAAACAGGCAAATTCAGTGCAATAGGGCATGGTATTTCGGATTCTGATACAGGTTCACTCATTGATATAGAATCAGGCACTATTTCTAAAGCAAATATAACTAGTATTAAAATTGGTAAAAAGGGAGAACCCGGAGAAATCATAGGCTATATATTAAAAGATGAAGATAGTCTTGGCACTGTAGAAAATAATACTGATTTTGGGATATACGGCAATATTAATAAACAAAGTCTGGGTTTTTTCAGTAATAATTTAATTGAAGTTGGCAAAAAAGAAGAAATTAAACTAGGTAAAGCACAAATTTATTCATGTGTAAACAATGAAATACAAATATATGATGTAGAAATAACCAAAATATTTTATCAAAATAAACCCGATGAGAAAAGTTTTGTAATAAAAATTGTAGACCCTGAACTTTTAGAACTTACAAACGGGATTATACAAGGTATGAGCGGTTGTCCTGTCATTCAAAACAATAAAATGGTAGGCGCAGTAACTCATGTTTTTATGAATGATCCAACAAAGGGATATGGAATTTATATAGAATGGATTTTTGATGAAATTTATAGCAATAGCAATAAATTTGATATATAATAGAATATTTTAATAAAAAAATGAAAATAACAGTTATATTGTTGTAAAAACAGAATATAAATAAAATTAAGAGAATTAAATATAGAATTTTATAATATTTAAAATAAAAAAAAATTATTTTAGAAAAAAAAGGGTTTTTAATGTTTTTTGCGTATATTATTAATGAGAGATAATTTTTAGAGGGGGGTTTTTATTTTGAAAAAGATTAGAGTGGTAATTGCAGATGACAACAAAGAATTTAGGCTTATTTTAAAAGATTTTTTAATGAGCAAAAGTGTATTTGATGTTGTAGAAATGGCTGAGGACGGTCTTAAAGCATTAGAAGCCGTTGAAAAATTCGAACCGGACATATTAATACTTGATATTATTATGCCACACTTAGATGGCCTTGGCGTACTAGAAAAACTTCATAAAATGGAATTGAAAAAATTTCCAAAGGTTATTATTTTATCAGCTGTAGGCCATGATAAGGTAACTCAAAGAGCAATTAATATGGGGGTAGAATATTATATTGTTAAACCATTCAATTTCGAATCTTTTGCAGACAGATTAATTCAAATTTCCGAACTTGAAACTTCAAAGGTTCAATACAAAAATAAGGAAATGGTTTATAGTGAAAAAGTTAATGAAGAATTAAGCCTTGAAGTTAAAATAACTGAAATATTGCACGAGGTGGGGGTACCTGCGCATATTAAAGGTTATCAATACTTAAGAACATCGATTATTGATGTTGTAAATAATATTGAACTTTTAGGTGCAATAACTAAGGAATTATATCCAATGATAGCTAAAAAATACAGTACAACTCCAAGCAGAGTAGAAAGGGCTATTCGTCATGCGATCGAGGTAGCCTGGACAAGAGGAAAAATTGAAACAATCAACAGTATATTTGGGTACACGATTCATAATAATAAAGGAAAACCAACAAACAGTGAGTTTATTGCAATGATAGCAGACAAACTTCGT
>NZ_JAWQJF010000133.1:0-3571 GCF_033447055.1 Sedimentibacter sp. | reverse complement strand
CTACATCCCATGTGAGCTTTATATTTGGATATAAAATAGCTTTATCCAGAGCTTTTTGTATATATGTTTTTCCGAAATTGCTGCTGTTTTCTATTGCAAGGATTATATTATTATCACGTGCCTTTTGTGATAGTACACTTATTGATTTAATGAAATTGTTTTGAAATTCTTCTGAGTATTGCTCGTATATGTACACTTTCTTGTCAGGAAGTGTCATTTTGGCACCTTCAATAATATGCATGTTTAAAAGCTTTACGCCTGATTCTTTTGCCCAGTCTATTGTATCGGAAAAAAGTTCAACATAGCCTCGTCTTACACTTTCGTAAAATGTTCCTAAGTCAGCATCATCCGGCATATGCATAGTAAATTCAATATTCGTATTTTCGGATATCTTTCTGACTTCTGCAGGATTTAAATTTTGTATGAAATTATATGGAAGGTTCATGTTGAACTCTATGAAATTCAAGTTTAATTTCAAGCACAAATCAACCAATTCATTTATTGTTGTATATTCTACCAATGCAGGCATTCCTAGTTTCATGTTATGCTCCTTTTTAAGGTGTGGGGACACACCTCTTGAATTAGGGATATTCTTTGTGGGTAGAGGAATGTCCCCGAATTTTATTTTTAGGTGTGGGGACACACCTCTTAAATTAGGGTTATTCTCTGTAAGTAGAGGAATGTCCCCGAATTTTTAGGTGTGGGGACACACCTCTTAAATTAGGGTTATTCTCTGTAAGTAGAGGAATGTCCCCCGAGAATATTTAATTCATCTTGTGTCAAATGACGATATTCACCTAATTTCAATGACTCATCTAATTTCAACAATCCCATTGAAACTCTTTTTAAATATGTTACTTCATTGTTAATTGCAAAGAACATTCTCTTTACTTGATGAAATTTTCCTTCTTTGATGGTTACATAGCATTTGGAAGGATAGCCTGATTGTATTATATGTAATTCTGCAGGCAGTGTTTTATAATTTTCTTCTGTCAAAATTACTCCCTCTCTAAATGATTTCACATCATCCTGTGTGACTTCTTCAGCAACTTCAACGTAATATGTTTTATCCACATGTTTTTTAGGAGATAATAAATTATGTGCTAATTGACCGTCATTTGTAATTAAAAGCAAACCTTCCGTATCCTTATCCAGTCTGCCTACCGGAAATGGTTCATAAAACTTGTCTTCATCATCTAACAAATCTATAACCGTTCTGTCGTAATTATCTTCAGTCGCTGAAACGACTCCCTGTGGTTTATTCATCATTAAATAAATGTACTGAACATATTCAGCTGTTTCGCCTTTATATTTCACTGTATCTTTTTCTGTATCTATTATTTTAGAACTGTCTTTTTCAATTACATCATTTATTTTGATTAAACCTTTTTTTGCATCCTGCTTGATTTGTTTTCTTGTTCCAAGCCCTATATTAGACAGCATTTTATCGATTCGAAGTTTCATGCTTACCTCTATCTTCTATTATCTTTATTTTTCAAAAGACACATTTGCTCCGATTTTTTGAAGTTTTTCTATTATGTTGGCATATCCTCTTTTTATGTGATACACTTCTGTAATTTCTGTTTCACCCTCAGCTAAAAGTCCTGCTATTATCAGTGCCGCTCCTGCCCTCAAATCAGTTGCCTTGACTTTCGCTCCGCTTAGTGCACTGTTTCCTTTTAAAACTGCGCTTCTCCCTTCAATTTTTACATCTACCCCCATGCGCATCATCTCATTGGCATGCATAAATCTGTTTTCGAATATTGTTTCATGTATAATGCTTGTACCTTCTGCAACAGAAAGCATCGCCATGAATTGTGCCTGCATGTCCGTAGGAAATCCGGGATATGGAAGTGTTTTTATGTCCACCGGCTTTATTATTCCGTCTGATGATACTCTGATTTTATCATCATATTCTTCAACTTTAGCGCCTGCCTCTCTAAGCTTTGCAATTACAGGCTGCAAATGGCTTGAAACGACATTTTCTATTATTACGTCTCCACCTGTTGCAGCGGCAACAACCATGTATGTGCCTGCTTCTATTCTGTCCGGTATAACTGTATGTTCTGTTTTATGAAGTTTCTTAACTCCTTTAATGCGAATTGTCTTTGTTCCCGCTCCTATAACGTTTCCGCCCATACTGTTGATAAAATTTGCCAAATCAACTATTTCAGGTTCTTCTGCTGCATTTTCAAGTATTGTTTCACCTTCGGCCAAAGCTGCAGCCATTATAATATTTTCAGTTGCTCCTACGCTTGGGAAATCAAGATAAATATCATTTCCTATTAATTTTTCTGCAACAGCGTTAACATATCCATTTTCTGATTTAATTTCTGCTCCAAGATATTTAAATCCCTTTAAATGCAAATCTATTGGTCTTGAACCTATGGCACAGCCCCCCGGCATATATACTTTTGCACTTTTGCATCTTGTTAGCAGTGGTCCCATAACTAAAAAAGATGCTCTCATTTTACTTATCAATTCATATGGTGCTTCACAAGTTGCTATATTTTCAGCTTTTATTTTCAGCGTGTCATTTCCGATTTTTTCAATTTTTGCTCCTAATGCTTCAAGAAGTTTACACATTACACTAACATCCTGCAAATATGGTATGTCATGAATTAAACATTCTTCCTCTGATAAAAGAGTTGCTGCCAAAATTGGCAGAATTGAATTTTTAGAACCGTCAACCTTTATAGTACCTTTTAGACCAAGGCTTTTTTTTACAACTATTTTTTCCATGTTTCTCCTTAAAAACTAATATATAAAAATATTATTTTTCAACAATAAATTAAGTTATTTTTTAAACTAGTCTATGATATCACTTTTAATATATTTTTTCAATTAAAAAATTTTACATATATTAAATATTTGAGGAAAATAAAAAAAGAAAAAGCGTATGATTAAAATAAAGGGGGACGTTATATTTGAAAGATTGACGCTTTTTCTTTTTTTATATTATTATCGAAAATTATTTTATTATTCATTTTCCAATAGTTTCAGCGTACTAAAATTTTAAAATTAACGTTCTAAAATAAAGGGGTTTTCATTTTCTAGAATAAAAGGGGTAAAATCATCCTACTTTATTTTAAAGTACTTGTCAAGCATTGAAATTGAGCCGTTTTTGTAACATTTACCATTTTACAAGTATTATAATTCAAAAAGATAAACCAAATTAAGTCCATCTTCTATTAAACAACTACATAAAATCCCATAAATCAATATTTCTATTATCTGCACTAGATTCCTTATCTTCATTTATAACAATATCTTCTACTATTTCATAATCGCTAAATTCTTCTGACACTATTTCTTTTTCTTCTACTTCATTGCCTTCTTCATAATGTAATTTATAGTCAGCATGGGGATTATTCTCCCATTCATTAAGAACCATATCTTGAAAATCTTCATCATTCATAAAAGGTACTCTTATTACTTCTTTATTTTCAATAGTTCCTGTTCCTTGAACTATAAACATACCTTTATATCTATTATCATCTGGTAATTTATTTACATAAACCTTATCTTCTTTTATAAGGTTGGTTGTACCAAATGCCATAGCATAAGCACT
>NZ_JAWQJF010000132.1:0-24649 GCF_033447055.1 Sedimentibacter sp. | reverse complement strand
TTTTCTTACTTCTTCACTCTTCGGAGGAACAATACAGTTAGTAGTAAACAAAATAGGACCATGGAATGATTTAAACTCTTCTAACTGCTTCCACCAAGCGTTACCATAATTTCCTGCAAAATTATCATACTTTTTAAAAACTGGATAATAATGAGCAGGCAACATCTCGCCATGAGTATATACATCCACTCCTGTGCCTTTTGTTTGTTCCAGCAGCTGTTCCAAGTCAATCAAATCATGACCGGATATAAGTATTGCAGGATTATTTCTGACGCCAATATTTACCTTTGTAATTTCTGGATTTCCAAACCTGGAAGTATGTGCTTCATCCAAAAGCGCCATAACTTTTACTCCGTATTCACCAGTTTCTAGCGTCAGAGCCACAAGATCATCGACAGTAAGAGAATCATCCAAAGTCGCTGCTAATGCCTTATAGATAAAGTTATTAATATCAAGGTTTTCTTTTCCGATATTTTTTGCATGCTCAGCATAAGCTGCCATTCCCTTAAGTCCGTAAATAATCATTTCACGCAATGAGCGAACATCTTCATTCTCTGTTGATAGCACACCCACGGAAGCTGCTTTTTCAAGCATAGATTCTCTGGTATCCACTGTATATACAGCCGCATCATGTAAAGTGTTCATGTCAACAGAATATTTTATCTCATCTCTAAGTGTAATCATTTTTTTAATCTGCTTTTCAAGTGAACCATCGTCAAAGTTTGCATTAGTAATAGTCATAAACAAGCTGCTCAGAACTTCATAATTGGTCCTATCGAGCTCACGTGTATCAACCTTCCCTTTCACAACAATATCCGAAATACCTTTGAGGGTGTATATCAGAAGGTCCTGAAGCTTTGCAACTTCTTCGTTTTTTCCACATACACCTGTAATTGTACAACCCGTGTTTTTTGCAGTTTCCTGACATTGATAACAAAACATACTCATTTTAATTTCTCCTTTAATTTATTATTATTTATTCATCACCTTTTTCACAGCATTTAATTTGCTGTTTATATAAAGTATTTACGTTAGGGTTTTTATCTCCAAATTTTTCGATAATTTCATCTAATATTTCTTTTCTGTCTAAACCTTCCTGCTCTCTTTTCTTTATCTGCTTGTATACACCAAAAACGGTAGAAGGACCTATTTCTGATGAAAAATGGCCTATTCCCTGATTCCATGCAAATAATGAAAACAACTCGTCCAACTCATTAACCGTTACTCCTAAAGAATATGCTTTAATAAGCTCTCTAGTAGCCTGCCTAAATCTGGAAGCACCGATAGCATTGCTCATTGACAGAAGCAGCTTTGTTTTCAAATCTATTGCTGCATCTTCTTTACCCCATATTAATTCCCAAAAATCAACAACTGTACCTGCAAGTACATCATCTATGGTTTTATAGTTTACAATTGCAGTTGGTTTAAACGGCATATCCGCTCCGCTTTCAAACTTAATTATTTTAATTTCTGTTCTGTAAAAATACACTCTGTATTCGTGTTCAGAAATCTTTTCAGTTACATATTCAAAACCAAGATTTTCGAGAGCCGAATACAAGGGCTTTGGTTCAAAGCTCTGAATAACACATATTCCGTTATTCAAATCTACCTGCTGTGCTTTGTGCAGAATTCCAGGCAAGAAATTATTCGTTAGATTTCTCACATCAATTGCTGAGAAAGATGATTTTTGATTTTCCCAATGTTTTGCCATATATTTATCCTCCTTATAGAAATAATTGTTTTAAATGGCTATAAAACTCGACAAACTTTTTTGTTTGATATTTTTTATGTTTGACTTTATGTTCCGAGTATACTATAATCAAAAAAATAAGTCTGTTGTAATTACAACGAAGAAGGTTTTTATGGATAATTATTTAGATATATTGACGACAGTAGATTTGTTCAATGGTATTAAAAAATCGGATTTACACCCACTCTTGTCGTGCCTATCCGCAGAAGTAATTCATTATAAAAAGGGGCAGACTGTATTTTTCAGCGGTGAAAGCATTAAACAAATAGGTATAGTGTTGTCGGGACAGGTTTATGTTATTAAGGACGATTATTACGGAAATAGAAGTATACTTAACATAATTAATGCTGGAAATCTGTTTGGAGAATCTTTTGCTTATGCGAATATTAAAACGCTTCCGGTCAGTATAATTACATCGACCGAAAGCGAACTTCTCTTTATCGATTCTAAAAAGCTTGCCGTTCCATGCGCTAAGGTATGCGAATTTCACATCAGACTGATTCAGAATTTGTTAAACATCGTATCAAAAAAAAATATATCACTAACACATAAAATTGAATTTACATCAAAGCGCACAACCCGAGAAAAACTGCTGGCATATCTTTCAGCAGAAGCCAAGAAAGCTGAAAACAGCAACTTTTATATCCCATTCAACCGACAGGAACTTGCGGATTATCTTTCTGTTGAGCGAAGTGCTATGTCGGCTGAACTTTCAAAACTAAGAAATGATGGCATTCTAAAGTATCATAGAAATCAATTTGAATTGCTTTGAATAATTTCGCGCTAACAAGTCGTACTATTTTGATAATAAAATGTACAGAAAATGTTATGTCATAATTTACCGCTTTTATATTTGCCTTTTTAAGTAATACTATACTATTACTTATTTTTCAAAAAGGAGATTGAATAGTATGACTGGAATTCTATTTGCATTGTTGGCTGGATTTTTGATGAGTGTTCAAGGTGTTTTCAATACACGTGTAATGGATTCATCAAGTATGTGGGCTACAAATAGTTGGGTACATTTCACAGCTTTTGTTGCAAGTATAAGTATATGGCTCTTTACAAGCCGCGAAAATTTATTTTCTGTGTTTAATGTTAGTAATAAATTATATTTATTTGGTGGTGTTATCGGTGCATTTATTACATTCACTGTTATTAAAGGCATCTCAAGCTTAGGCCCTATATATGCGACAATGCTAATTTTATTGGCACAGCTTGTAACTTCTTGTTTAGTTGAGTCTTTTGGAATATTGGGTACTGAGAAAATTTGCTTTGAGTGGAACAAGCTAGTAGGTGTAGCTTTGATGGTTGTTGGAATTGTTGTTTTTAAATAAGCTGTCATCTATTCACAAGCTAAAACCATTAATTTGGATGATTCATTGTCAACCTCAATTTTCTTTCTTCATAGATTCGCGTTTTATCCGAGCCATCAAATCACAATACTCGTTTTCAAAATGATTGTTGTGGGCTTTTACATAACCAAACTCAACGCGCCTTCCTTCGCAAAGCCATTCCAGCTTCAACCACTGATCGATATTCTTTGCCTTAGTCCCGTTTGCAGTACACCAATTATTTAATTTCCAATGCACCATCCACTCAGTTATCCCTTTTCGAACATACTGAGAATCAGTCATAATTCTTATATCACCATGGTATATTTCCAAAGCCTTAATGACTGCTTGAAGTTCTGTCGAAGAAGAATCCTTACATTCACTGTTATACTCATGTGCTTCATAACGCCCATCCAAGTCTTTTTTCAAAATACTATAGGCAGCTTGTTGATGTTTTTCATCATAACTTGCGTCTGTATAGACTTCTGTCAAATCTCTTTTTTTAGAGTTTTGTATAACGGTGATATCCCTGAGGTCTTTAACAATTATGTTGTCCCGATTGTTGAACGCAGCTATATCTTTTCCGTCAATCATGGAAAAATTTAGTTGAAAACCTACATAATAGCTATCAGAACGCTTATTGTGCAGCAATTTCCTCAACTGAAATTCATTGGCCAAAAGGAATTGCGTCAGAGCATTATTCCCTGAAATTTTTAATTCCTTTGTCTCAATATCAAAAAGTAAATTTGCTTGGTTTTGTTCATCCAAAATCAACAGGCCATAAAGTGTTCCTTTGTTTTCAACTACTTTCAGTTGCATCTGTTTTATGTGCATGTTGATACTCCTATTTATTTTTTGCTCTTACGAATTCAATAGCTTCTTTGCCGGTTATGTGTTCTACATCAATTGCAATAACATAAGACTGCATACATCCCATTATTTCCTTAATATTGGCTTCTTCGGGCTGGTCTCCTGAATATTTCTCAACTAAAGCTTTAAAAGCTTCAATACGTTCATCGCCTTCTGCTATTCTTGCTTTTCCAAAGGCTATAACACTGCGAAAATATGTGGTATACTCTTTACTTACTATCATATCTTCATCTATTACCGAAAAAGACACCTTTGGATTCTTAGCGACTGCATCTATTTTATGTCCTGTTTTTGCTGAATGAAAATAGATTTTCTCATTGAAATAGACATAGCTAAGCGGAACTGTGTAAGGATAATCATCATCTCCTAAACACGCCAGAACGCCGTTTGTACATCTGTCCATTACAACTATTGTGTCCTCCATCGATAATAATTGTTTTATTCTTCTCATTTCTCTAAACATTAATTATTTCCTCACTTTCATCGTTATTTCTTATAAACTCACCCTTTCGTTATTTATTTATTGTCATGCTTACACATCAGAGGGTTTATTGTAGGTCAAGGTTGCAACACAATTTCGTCCATTGCTCTTTGCGAGATATAGTGCTTGGTCAGCAGTATCTATTATTCCGCTGATATCCTTTGCGCTCACAAGAGTCCCAGTGCAAGTACCCAAACTAATTGTGATATAAAGACTTGTTGAAGATCTCTCGTTTGGAATTTCAAGATTCATGACTTTTAATCTAATGGAATTAGCAATCTTAATAATATCTTCCTGACTCTTATTAAAAGCTGCATAGATAAATTCCTCACCGCCCCAGCGAATCGCGATTTGTTCGGTATTCTCAATCAAGCTGTTGATTTGTTTTGCAACTTCAATCAAGGTCAAATCTCCCTTTTCATGCCCGTAGGAGTCATTGTACAGCTTGAAATTATCAACATCTATCATAATAACAGATAAGATCAATTCTGATTTATTTTGTAACATCCTATCAATAAACTCGCGAAAACCCCTGCGGTTCAAAAGTCCTGTTAGTTCATCTAAAAGCGCTAGTTTTTTCAGCTGCGCGTTTATGTTCTTAAGCTTCTTGTTAATAATTTTGTTTTCTTCTATTTCCTTTTCAAGCAACAAATTTGATTGATTCATAAGTTGTTTGATTACATAGTTGTCGCAGTAATTGCGGTAAATAATTCTCGAAGCAGTCCATGAGATAACCACAAAAACAGTCATATTCAAATAATGACCAATAATAATATTGCTTGAATTTTGAAAGAAGGGTAAACCGATTGCGAGAATCAGGGTAGATGTAAGATAAGGGATAATCATTCTTTTTGCGTCAATAAAATATATTATAGAACACACAATCATATTGACCATATAAGTCATAAGATGCCCATATAATTTCTGATCCATCAGTGAAATTACGCTGCCCCAGATCATTATCAAAGTTAAAAAAACTACTGTTAAGGTATCCATTGCTCTTAATGAGATTCTTTTCTGACAAAAATTTTCAATTAGAAGCAGATACGTCAGATTAATAGCAATCATGATTAAATACATCACCATATAAGAATAAAAGGAGAATGATTTGTTGACTTTAAGAAAACAAGAGATGATATCTATTAACAAAAAAATCATCTCAATGGCTATAATTATGATTGCCAGAAGTTTGACTCTTCGAATATTCTGGAGAATCAAATCTTCCTTAAATTCTTTGCTGTCTAAATATTCTTTTCTTATATTTGTTGGCATATCAGTCTCAAAAAAATAAGGTATTTTCATATTCTAATAACTCCATTTCTATTCTCGTTACACTCACAGGATGTTATACTTTTATATTAAATTACGATATTCTCGTCTTCCATCCACAATTACATTTATAATAAACGCTACCCACTTTTTTAATTTTAGGAAAAGTGTTTAAGTTATGTTTTTTATCCATTTTTTAGATAAAATTCTAGGCATAATTAATATAACTTTAATCAATTCTTCTAATGATACAATTGCATATACCCAATAAACCGGCATATCTAGCAGCAATGCTCCAATAAAAGCAAGTGGTACTCCTATAATCCATACTGAACCAACATCTAGAATCGCTGCAAATGTTGTATCGCCTCCACCTCTTAATACTCCTACTATTCCTGTGGCGCCAAACACCCTGATAACAAAGGTCAATCCCATAACAATCAGTAATTTCCTGGACACCTCATACAAGCTATGATCTATTCCACTGAATAGTTTTAGTGTAAGGTTAGGAGTTGCAGCTTGAATTGTTCCCAAAGCAAGTCCTAAAAGCAATGATAGCATCATGAAATTCTTGGCATATTCGTATGCTTTATCCTCATCCCCGCTGCCAATTTTACTCCCAATCATTACCGTACAAGCATTGGCTAACCCTCTAACCAACACGAAGAAAACATTTTGTATTGTATTTGTAATTTGAACTGCCGCTGTTGCTTCCTCACCAAGCTTTGCATAGGCAATAGAGTACATCACCTGTCCTAAAGACCATGCTCCTTCTGCTAATATTACAGGGTAAGTCGTTTTAAGATATCTTTTGATAAAATCCTTGTTCCAGCTTATTAATTCTTTTATGTTTGCTGATAAAACACCATCTTGATAATACACAGCATAAAAAGTTACTCCTATTTCTACAAATCTTGCTATAACTGTTCCTAACGCAGCTCCTTTTACACCCATTGCTGGTAATCCAAGCTTTCCAAATATTAATACATAGTTAAATGCTGTATTGGTTACAAAAGAAATAGCTGAAATTTTCATTGGTATTTTTGGCTTTCCTGTAGTCCTTAAAGCCACACTATATGCAAAGCTAACGGCAGTTGGAATATATGATAGTGCTACTATTCTTAAATAATCGCTGCCTATTCTGATAACTTCCGGCTCATCAATTAAAATTTTCATTATCAATTGTGGAAATAATAATGCTGTTACTGTAAATACAAGTCCTACCATAGCACTTAATGATACTGCAAGTCCTAAAACCTTTCTAATACTTGGTATATCATCTTTTCCCCAATATTGGGCAATAAATATAGATGAACCGCTATTGATTCCAAAGGTAATTAGGATGTAAAAGAAAAAAAACTGGTTGGCCATCCCAACAGCAGCAATACTAGTTTGACCCAAACTGCTAATCATCAATGTATCCACCATATTTACAGATGATGTAATCAGATTTTGCAATGCAATTGGCAATGCTATGGCTAGCATTGATTTAAGGAATATTTTATCTTCAAATAATTTCATAATTTCTCCGTTTAGTTATAAATTTAAGTTTTCCCTGCAAGAATTTCATCTGTTCATAAACTGTCCCTGTGCTTCCTATAGTTATTCTAATACTAAAGTTATCCCATCACCAAAACAGAATTGTTTAGTATATTGTACCAGATGTTTCCTAATAAATCTATTGTCAATTTTTTACCTATAATACAAGCACTTACTAATACTCTCATAACTATACGCCACCCACAACTTCTGATATACAGGACTTAATGCCTCCTAAAGGGCATAATTTTTTTAAGGCGGAAAAATCTTTTAAGTGAAAGATTTTTCCGCCATTATGTTATTAGGAATTTTAATAAATTATCAAAAATAAAGCTTTTTTTGCAGTAAAATATGTAATATAATCACAGCAAAACACAAAAAAGACTGCAAATTATTTTTTCATTAAGAAAGCAGCTACAAACATGACAACGGAGACGATACCCATAGTAAAATAGTATCCAAGTGTTTCAATAAACATGCCTCCCACAATCGGAAGGATGACTACAAAAATATTCAAAGTGCCACGTATACCAAGGTATTCGGTACGATGCTCCTCTGGAGCGATGTCCAAGAGATATGGCTCAAATCCGATTCGCCTTCCGCTGATGATGAAACCCAGAAGAAAAAACACAATTGCAAAATAATTAGGTCCTAGAAATGACAGTCCAATGGCAATCAAAGGTATCAAAGCACCCATAAGAATGCAGATATTGACGATTGTTTTAGAACTGAATTTTTTTGCAATGTATGCCCAAACGACATTTGAGAAAATGGTACCGATAACTTGGAAAATCAAATATTTTCCAATATATGAATTGTCGACTTGGAAAACCTCTTTTGCATAAATCATATAAAAAGGAAGCAGCATAATACTAGAGCTTGTCATATTTTCAATGATGATATATCGTCTAAAGTTATAATCCGCTTTCAGAAACAAAGGTACTTTTTTCAGATATTGAATGAAGTTCCCTTCTTCAAGTATTGTCGCTGAAGGCGGTTCATTGATAAAGATAAAACCTAAAGAAGCGATAAATAATCCGATAAATCCAATGCATAAACTGATTGAATAATTAATCGGAAAAACCAAATTTCCAATACTGAAAATTCTTGTAACAATCAATCCACCCATAAAAGCTGCAATACTGCTGAAAAACTGCTTGACGGCATAGAGTTCGGTTCTTTGTTTGCTTGGCAGTATTTTTGCTATTATGTCAGCATAGGCGATTCCTGCAAATCCCGAACTAATTGAAAAAAGGAAAACCCAGAAAAAGAAACTGCTTATAGCCAAAGTAGGGTTACTTATTCCAAAATAATAGGTGAATACTGCCATACCCAAAAAAGAAAAAGAACGTAAATAAATGCCAAACATCAGAAATTTTCTTTTCAAGCGATATTTTTTCAAATAATGGCTGAAAATCAGATTAAAAATGAGCGGAACGCCCAGCATGATGGAATAAAAAAAACCAAAAATAATTTTAGAAGCCGTCAGTTCTGATACAAGCGCTGGAAAAACGGTATTTAGATCCAGCATTGACATAGTCAATGCCAAAAAAAACGCGTGCCAAATAAAAGCCATATAAGTAATTCTATAATTTTTGTTGTTAGTCATGGTCAATACTCCTTTGCATTATTCATTTTCTAATTATACAACAAATCGTCTTAATTTCAACAGTGAAATAAATCTTTGTTTATTTCATATGATTTGAAATTATATTTAACTTGAATTCGGCAAGTAGTTTCTAAAAAGAACTACAAGGTCCTATAATTACTATATAATTTTAATTTATTTCTTTTAAAAAAATTTGAAGAAATATTGATTAAAAAAATAGAATCCTACCTTAAAATCGGCTATAATGTAATCACAACAACATTTTCCTAAGGCTTTGCTACAGATATCTTCTTTCTCAAAAGTCATACCTTCAACTTGAAGCCTAGACATCTCCAGCATGTCCGAAATCAGTTTTTGTAGATTGTTGCTTTCCTTTAAAATAATTCCATAATATTTAGCTATTATTTCTTCACCCTGTATAATATTATCAGCAAGCGTTTCAGTCAGCGCTTTGATAGAAGCAATAGGCAATGCTATGGTGAGCATTGATTTAAGAAATATTTTATTTTTAAATAATTTCATAATTTCTCCGTTTAGTTATAAATTTAAGTTTTCACCGCAAGAATTTCATCCGTTCATAAACTGTCCCTATGCTTCCTATAGTTGATTCTAATACTAAAATTATCCCATCACCAAAACAGAATTGTTTAGTATATTGTACCAGATGTTTCCTAATAAATCTATTGTCAATTTTTTACCCATAATACAAGCACTAACTAATACTCTCATAACTATACACCACCTTCAACTTTTGATATCCAGGACTTAATGCCTCCTAGAGGGCATAACGTTTCACTTCAAATGTTCTATTTTTAATTTACTGTTGTTACTCCTGAAGTTTCAAAAGTATCCATTTCATCAGCAATTTTTATAGCTGCTTCGACCATATTAAACATAAGTGCTGCACCAGTGCCTTCCCCTAATCTCATGTTTAAAAACAATCTTGGTTTTAATCCCATATATTTCAATGCTATTAATTCACCTTTTTCCTCCGAAGAATGAGAAGTTATCATAAATTCAATAGCTAATGGATTAAGCTTTGCAGCAACAAGTGCTGCGGCAGAAGATATTATTCCATCTATTATTGTTGGTACATTTTGATATGCTGCTTCTATAATTGCTCCAACCATTGCAGCAATTTCTAATCCACCTATCTTAGCTAATGTATCTATCGGATTATTAGGATCAGGATTATTGACTTTAATTGCTCTTTTAATTATTTCATATTTATTTTCTAATGCATCATTTTTTAATCCAGTTCCACTCCCTGTAGCTTCTTCAACACAGCATCCTGTAAATACAGTTATTAAAGCTGAACTTGGAGTAGTATTTCCAATTCCAACTTCTCCTGCTGCTAAAATATTTATTCCGGACTCAATTGCATCAGAAGCGATTTTAGCACCGGTTAACAAACTCTGAAGAGCTTCTCTTCTTGTCATAGCAGGTCCCTCGGCAATATTATCCGTTCCATTCTTGATACGATTAACCATCAGTTCAGGAGGATCAATAAGAGTGGAAATACCTATATCATTACATATAAGTTTTGCATCTGCATGTTTAGTTAATACGTTAATACCACCTCCTCCGCTTAGATAGCTATAAAACAATTGAGCAGTTACTTCTTGCGGAGCTGCACTAACTCCTTCTTTAACAACACCATGATCCCCTGCCATTAAAAGTACTCCTTTTCCCTTAATTTCAGGATGTACAGTATGTTGTATCCCTGCTAACTGAACAGCAATATCTTCTAACACACCTAGACTTCTAATTGGTTTTATCTTGGTATCAAGTCTCCTCTGCATTCCTTCAGCTGAAACTAAATCAGGTTTTTTTATTCCTATTATAATTTCATTCAATGCCAATTCTAATTCATTTTCACTCATACTTTTGATGTTTAAATCTTTGTAAAATTTTTTGTTCATTTAATAATTCCTCCAATTAATATAAATGTGGACTTCAACCTTTAATGTATTAAAAAATTCATGATTGTCCATGCAACTAACAAAAAAATCCCGCCATAATACAAAGTATTATGGTCGGGACTTTACCTTCATCACCGATATTTTCAATAATTATTCATAGGCAGGTCTCCTGACTCAGACTCAATCATCCTATTGCTCCTTCCCAGCATAAACCAGTGGTACAGCAAAAGACTAATCCTTACAGTGTTGGGTACGTACCGGACTTTCACCGTTTTCCCTATTCTCCTAAATAGGCACCTATAAATATTATTCAACTAATATTAGTTTAATATAAAATCTTAATAAGGTCAACAAAAATACTTTAAAAAAGTTAATTTTGAAAAATTCATCTTGGTTCAGCAGCTAATAATGCTTCTAAATTAGGTTTATCTCCAACTAAGCCAACCGCATAGACGGTATAGAAAGTATTTGGATTTAATTTAACATTAGGAACTGTTAAAACAACATTATCTGTTCCGGCTGGGTTTACTCTAAACGTGTATGTTCCAGATGGAACACAAGTATAATTAGCTATGCTTTTAAATGGAACATTGCTGAAAACAATTGAACCATCTGATAATTTTATATCAACAGGTGGTGCATCTGGGGATAGATGGATAAATCTTATACAAGCCATACCAGTTTTATTGGCTGAAGTTGGTTCCTGAATTGGATATAGGCTTATATCAGGCAATTCTCCAATAGCAGCTATGTTAAAGACAGAATTTGCAGGAATATAAACACTTGAGTCAATAACAGGATTTGTAGTTTCTCCTGTTGGATAAACCTTAATATTATAATTACCAGATGGAACAGGTAAATATGGTGACATTTCTTTATAAACAAGATTCCTAACAATAAGATTATCATTAGCATAAACATCTACTGCAGGGGCATTAGGAACTGCATGAAGCACTCTTATTTTAGAATTCATTTGCTGCTGCATCATATAACAATGTGCTAACATGTTGGTATATGGGTAATAGTACATAATATCTCTCCTTCATAATTTAATATATACTATTAATATATGAACAAAGTATTAAAAAGTGATGCTACTAATCCTTAATATCGTAGTCATAGGGAACGGTTCTCCGCAATTTCATAATTCTTGCAATTAAACAGCCATTTATTCAATTATTAACCATTTGTTCTTTCCATAATAATAATCATTCCTTTTGCTGTAATTCCTCCTCATTTTATATAACTGTTTGCAAAAAAATCTCAACCTCTTTATTAAATTCCTTTGATACTTTGTTTGCAATAAAATGATTTCCTTCAATAATGGACAGTTTTGCATTAGGTATATTTTTCGCAATTTCTTTTGTGTGAGCTAATGTTATCATATCCTTTGTACCTGCAATAACAAGTGTAGGAATATGAATTGATTGTAACTCATCTGCTTTTATATTAGGTTCATTAACCATTAACCCCAATAATTTCATATTACGTTTTGCATCTTCTGATTTTCCTGCAAATGCTTTAGTAATTTTATATCCAATTTCTATAGGAATCTGAATTGTCCTTTTTACCCCTCTTGGGTTTAGATTTCCTCCATTCAATATCAATACCTTTATTTTGTGAGGATATTTCAATGCAAATTTCATAGCGATATTGGCCCCATCAGAAAAACCTAAAATAATGGCTTCTGAAATTCCCAGCTCATTCATAAAATCATTTAAGTCTTCAACAAACTGCTCAATAGTAAATGGTGCAGTTCCTCTCGGTGATTTTCCATGCCCTCTCGTATCTACTGCAAGCACCCTGTAATTCTTGTAAAAATGCTCTATCTGATGTATAAAGTACTCCCCATTTTCCCCATTTCCATGCAAAAGAATGAAGGGAATACCAGTTCCTCTCTCTTGATAATATAAAGATATATCCATATTAAATTCTCCAAATGATGATTTGTATTTTAGTTTCTTAACGAATAGCAAAATTGCAGGCGACGATTTTAATTGTCCTATCAACAGTAGCTTCATCAATCTGCATCAGCAATTTATCAAAATTCACAGATAATAATACTTGGCGAAATTAATTATTAATTTTACCTCGGAGTAGATATTATAAATGTCAATTCTCCAATGAAGAATCTGAAAAAAATCTACTAATTATCAACTCTCTTGTTTGTCTATCATTAAAATCCATATCCCCTGTAAAATCATTCAAATGCAGCACTATATTTCCTTTCTGGATTATAATTTCACCCTTCTCATCTGTCAGTGCCATATTATCAACATCCCATAAATCCTTCATCTCATCATCTGTAATAATATTTTTTGTAAATATAGTCATACCTCTCCACTTCATTCCTTTTTCCAACTTCTCAGTTATTCCATTAAAAATAACCTCAGCAAAATATGAATTTATTGACTTATAATATTTAATACTCATACTTTCATTATTACCATTTATATTTTCAGATTCCCAATAAGTATAATGTTTAGGCACAACAGGACTCATACCGGGTTTAAACTCCCTGATTACACTACCCTGTATTGATTCCTTTGATATTTCTTCCATTGTAATTATAGGATACTCCTCTGAAACGTAATTTACTTTATATATATCCTCTGATCCTTCTATAATTAATGAAGCTATCATAGGAATAAAAATGATTATTAAAATTATTGAAATTACTATGTATAGTGCTCTGCTATCCCTTTTAATTTTATTCTTCTTTACAAGATGCCTAATACCTGAACCGATAATAAAACCGACCACCGGACCTAGCAACGCCAACACTATATTATCAGGCTTAAAGAATGCATCAGCAATAAAAGACAGTATGAAAAGCAATATAATAATCCATGTCGGATAATAAAATAAAATTATACGCCTTCGCGCACTTTTCAAGGTAGGTTTTGCTATGGATATGCCCTTTTTAATATTTCTTCTGGCTTTTATCATCCAGATTATGCTGTAAACAGCAGGGATTACAACAAATGTGCATAATATAGGAAATAAAAATGTGCTTGTGACTCCTGTAAAGCTTAAAAGATTACTATATCTTAAAGGTATATTCCTAACTAATACAAAGACAGCAACTATTAAGAATATACATATACCACGCAACTCATTTCTTATCAGCGTATGTTTAACAATTTCTTGCTCAATTTCTTCATCTGTTTGAATAGGAACCGTCTCGCTGTCCCCATCAGCATAAAAAAACTGTAAATAATCCTGTGATGTTATGAATATCCATCCGGACTCTCGACATTGATTCCTATATGCTTCTGATTCTTCTGTTTTTTCCGGAGTAAGCGGTCCGCCACCTTTAAATACATCTACATAAAATTTAAGCTTCTGTGGCTCTATGGCTCTAAACTTTGCTATACATCGGCCAACCTCACTTAGCATCCAGCCCTTCTCAGCCATTTCCTCTAAATATGTTCCCATAGCTTTATAATCAAGTGAAAAAAATCCCCATAACACCCACTTAGTTTTACTTTTCATTTACCTTTTCCCCCCATTCTAAGATATCATTGCAATCAATTAAAGTTTTCAATTGTTCTCTTGAAATATCACAAACACTATGCTCATACATTCTATACTAATGCATGGTATGGTTTTTAAGGATTTAAATCATACTATTTTTATGCTAAATATTTTTCTGTTATTCTCTTTATTGCGCCATCTTTTTCTAATTCTTTAAATTTCTTATTAAATAAATCTATAAGGTGCTTATTATCTTTAGTTTTAGTAAACCCTATTCTTGATTCAGTTGTGTCAGCCTGCACATATTTATATTTCTCTTCCTTTACCTTGCCAGCAAAATTCAATTTTTTAATCAAATAATTTCCAGAATAGGAATTCAAAATTATTACATCTATTTGTCCTTTCAGTAATTTTTGAAACATTATATCTTCTTTAAAGCTAAAATACCTCTGAAATGAAGTATTCTGATCAAATTCTTCATAATATTTATATCCGGTCAATACACCTACACGCTTGTTTTTTAAGTCATCTATACTATTAATAGAAATGTTATTCTCCTTGCTTGTATAAAAATTATATCCACTTTCATATCTGTAATTAATGCTAAAATCTAAAAATTCCTTTCTTTCCTCGTTAATTTCTATTGTAGGAAGGATATCTACTAAACCTTTTTTTGCCATAGCAATGGAAGTATCCCAAGGCACCATTTTATATTCTATTTGATAACCTGCATCAATATATATTTTATTGATTATATCTATATCTATTCCTGAAGCAACATCATTTTCAACATCATAAATTATGAATGGCTCATATGGCACTGTGGCTACAGTAATCTTATTATCAGAATAATAATCTTTCATTAATTGTAAAAATACGAAATTGACCTCTTCAAAATTACTTATACTGCTATTTAAATTATCTACTGAATTAGTTTCTAATAATACTGATTGATTTACATCAACAATTGAATTTGTTACCTCTTCAACTGAAAGTGTTATTGAATTAATAAATTCTTTAAGATTAAATATTTGTTTAACAATTTTTTGCGAATTAAATGATATATCACTTGATTTACCAAATAGTTCCTTTGATGTCTCTTCTATATTCTTAAAACTTACAATAGTTTTATCAATGCTTACGGTTTGATCTTCTATTTTATTAAGAACATCAATTAACTTTTCTTTTGTATCCACAAATGAAAGTCTTAGCTCTTTAATAATTTCAGAAATAACAACGGTAACTTCGTTTGTTTCCTTTGCTAATGACCTTATCTCAGTAGCTATTACTGAAAAACCTTTTCCATACTCGCCGGCTCTTGCTGCTTCAATAGACGCATTTAATGCCAATAAATTAGTTTGTCGTGAAATATTATGTATTCTACCTATTAGAGATTCTGCACTTAAAGTTTTTTCTTCTAAATCCGCTATTGAAGTGCTAGTATTATCTAATAAGCTTCTTACTCTTGATAACTCATCAATTCATCCTTTATCGCTTGTCCACATGTTATACAATTATATAGATTAGATCTTCTATAAGCAAAATAATCAATATTTTCATTAAAATCTTTGTGCTTAGAAAAGGTATAAACCTCCACACAGTTGGTATCTATACTCTCTCTTACTACGTCTCCATATCCATTTACCATCTGTATACCCCCGTGATAGTTATTACAAATGAAACACATATTGCACTCATATGCTCTCATTGGAATATATTTTGACCAATTTTTCAATCTTTTTTTACAATCATAAGGAGTATTAAAGGGCGCAATTATAATCTCTGCTCCCATAAGCTTTTGAAGAATGCTCATCTCCATGATATGTGTATCAATACAAATCTGAATACCAAAAGTATACCCCCTATAGTTAAAAACATCGATGGTATCTCCATAATTATAAATAATCTTTTCATTTTTCCCTAAATGTACCTTACGATAAATATATTCACTTTGATCCGGAAATGCAACTATTTGAGAAATATAAACTTTGCCCCTTTCTTTAAGGACACATCCATAACTAATAGCCATATTATATCGTATTGCTAAATTGCGAATCTGATAAGTGATTTTTTTTAAAGCTTCTTCATTCTCTATATTATCCAAATATTTTGGATCTTTAAGTAAAAAAAGTTCTCCAAAGCACAATAAATCTACATGAGAATATTCTTTTACACAGGTTTCCATGATTTGATAAGTAGATTCTATACCATCTTGAGTTGGAATTTTAGAAACAGCTCCAACAACTATCTCATTTTTCATTTTCTTTACCTCATAATCATTCACTGTAACTCATTGAACAATAAAAAAGTTCAATCTTGCGGCATTACTTTATGTTAAAAAATATTTACCTTTCCATAAAGAATCAGATAAATAGTTTTTAGCAACAGATACATCAGTTACCTTTAATCGTATAATCTTTAGCTATTTGGTTAACCCATTTTCGAAACTGCACAGCTCTTTCAGAATTTACCTTAAAACCAACAGCAATAACCATCTGTAAGTTATAATGATTGGTGGCATATACTTTTTGTCAGCTTTTTTCCGTATTCCCTGTTCATAGGTCCTCTGATCAGCAAAGTAATTAGATTGAGATACAATCCCTTGTATTTCATCATTTTCTTATTCCCCCTATATTCAAATTTTCTTTCCCAATAAAGCGCACTCTGCAAGAGGTTTTCCTTTTAACAGAGTTGCATCTGTAATATGAAATCCTCTATTGCTGACGTATTTTCTAGATTTTTATTTTTCAACCCTTGACATCAATACTACGCACTCCACGTGCTCTGTTCCTGGGAACATATCTACAGGTATGGCTTTTTTTGCTTCATATCCTCTTTTTACGATATAAGCTAAATCTCTTTCCAATGTTTCTGGATTACATGAAATATATACAACCTTCTTAGGATTTATTGAAATCATTGAATCTAAAAATTGTTCTGTACTTCCCGATCTTGGTGGGTCAAGAAAGACTACATCAGCTGATTGCTTTTCAGCAGTAATTTGGTTCATGAATTCACCTGCATCTTGATTATAGAAATAAATATTTCTGATGTTATTTCGTTTTGCGTTTATTACAGCATCTTTTACAGCATCACGATTAAGCTCAACTCCAATTACTTTTTTTACATGATCGCTGGCAATTATGCCAATGGTTCCTATTCCGCAGTACGCATCAATAACTGTTTCATTTTTATTCAATTCTGCTAGTTCAATTGCCTTACCATATAAAACCTCTGTCTGTACAGCATTTACTTGGTAGAAAGATTTTGGCGAAATTCTAAAAACCTTACCGCACAACGTATCCTCTATAAAACCCTTTCCATATAACACCTGTTCTTTTTCACCAAGAACCATACTGGTTTTTCTATTGTTTACATTCATAACTATTGTTGTTATTTCTGTATGCACTTTCAAAAGTGCTTTTATAAAATTATTTTTCGAGGGAAATATATGTGAAGCAATAACCAGCACAACCATAATTTCTCCACTTTTATAACCTGTTCTGATTAAAACATGGCGCAATAGGCCAACTCCTGTGTCCTCATTGTAAGTCCTGATTTTAAATGATTTAAGCATTCCTCTTATTGTAACGATGATGCTGTCTGCTCGCTGATCTTCTATTAAACAACTGTCAATGGAAACAACCCTGTGAGAACCGGCCTCGTATACTCCAGATATTACATTTCCTTTTTTATCTGTATCAAATACTGCGTGGACTTTGTTTCGGTAATAATACGGATTTTCCATTCCTATAATATTTTCCACCTTGCAGTATTTATCTAACAGCATGTTAATCTTACTTTGCTTTTCCTCTAATTGTTTCTCATAGCTGTAATTCTGCAGCTGACAGCCTCCGCATTTAGCAGATACAGGGCAAATAAGTTTATTTGAAAAATTTCTTTTTTCTTCTTGCATTTGTTCTCCTAATAATAAACTATTATAACTATTAATTTCATTATTTTTATATTTCAAAATAATATGAATTTAAAAGATATTTTTGTTCATATTTTTCAGCCATTTTTTTTAGATATTTCTTTACTGCTATAATACTTGTTTTATTGGCTTGATACGCATCCATTCGTTTAAAAAAATCAACCTTTTCTTTTTCTGTTGCTAGATTTTTAAAATAACCCCACACATGAAGAGCAGAATTGGCACAGCTTCCTGTTTCGCCATCATTTTTCATTGCCCTTTCAACTATATTGTAAAAAGAAACAGCAGAAAAATCTTGTTTATTTTTTAATTGTTCTCTTATTTCCAGATAGCTTTTATGGGATTTTCCCAAGATAGTGTACTTGTACCTGCTCCATTCCTTTTCCAGTTCATAAATATCTAAATTTGGATTTGTGCAATTTATACATTTAATACAAGACAAATTTTTATCCTTAACTTCAAGCATAATGTCTATGTCATTTCTGTCAATCATTTTATAAAAACTCATGAATTCATTAATGCTTACAAAATCAGAATGCGATCCCTTTTGTTTATTTTCAGCCTGTTGGGAGTAATGTATTTTTTGATTACCGTCTTCTGTCCGCCAGGTAGACTTGCATTGTTCTACCCAATATTTTTCGCTCATATTTTGCCGAGAAGAATTTATCTTATTGTGAAGGTTGTCAAAAATTACAGGTACCTTAAGTTTATATCCAATTTCAAGGACTTCTTCAATATTGTATATTTTATCGTCGTTTTCAATAACAAGTCGCTTCTTAATTTTTTCATCTAACTTCTTGTAATTTTCTATAAATCTTTCTACCGCCTCATTTCTGTTGTCATAGGCTCCCCCTATATGAAGAATAATCTTATGTCTAGAATTAAGTCCTAGACTGTCAAGAATCCTTGTGTGGTAAATCAAATCTTGGACAGCTTTTACAACAACATCGCTATTTTTGGAGTTCAAGACTGTATACTGTCCGGGATGAACAGAAACACGCATATTGCTCAATTTGATTTTATTACCTATTTTAGAAAGTTCCTCTTTAAATATATCCCACCATATTAATTTGTTTATTTCGCTAGAACCAAAGGGAATCAAATCAGAGCTTATTCTGAAAAGCTCAATATTATTTTCTTTGTTATAATCAATTATATTATTTAATGAGTTGATATTGTGTCTTGCCAACTCAGTTATTCTATCGCTGCTGGCATTTTTTAGTGTGCAACTTTTCATATCTGTATTTAAGACCCCTAATGTCTTACATGCATATCCTATGCTCATACAATTCCTTTCATAAATATGTTTAAATTATTTATAACAATAAAAACAAATTATATTTAAGCATAATCATGCCAACTCATGATCATGCCTACTAAAGATTTTAACTTGAAATTTAAGATTAACTTTTAAAATCAATTATCTTTAACTTCAACAAAGAAGCTATTAAGGAATGCACAATCGCAAAAGGTATGAGTACACTTCCTATAATTATCACCTCGACTTCATACAGCAAAGAACTCCTTCTATCTGGTCTGCCTTTAAGTCGATTTGCAAAGGAACTCCATGGAATCCCATATGCATTGCCCATCATAATAATACGAATAGCTCCAAGAATGCCGTATGATTTATTTAACCCATAACTTTCTACGATACGATTCCATGTTTCCCTTGCAGGTTTACCTCTGCTATCTGCATAATGTTGCGCAAACATAATAGCTTGAATCTCATCTGAAGGAATATTAGCCATAACCCCCGAAAGCATGTTTTGAATCTCTTCATTACTCATTCCAGCCTCTAAAGCCATTTTTGTATGTGCGTACGAACATATCTCACAACCGTTTACTTCAGTAACAGCAAGCATAATTCGTTCAATGAATTCAGAACCAAGTTCATTATTTCGCTTAGCTTTTGATGTATATGGAACAGTACGTATTCCATGATAAACAAGCGTATACATCTCTTTTATTGAGTATAATTTTCTCCCGACATCAATTTTCATAATATCACCTTATCGCTTTAAACAAGCCATTCTTAAGCTTCATCATCAATCTCAATTACATTTCCTGTATTATTATATATATACGTATCCTCAAATTCTTCTTTAATTCTCTTTATTCCTTCTTCTCCCGTACAGTGTGAAACACCAATCAAACTCAAGTTAAACTTATGTAATTCTTCGATTGTTTTTTTCATCCTTATTTCATTTGCTTCCACCAAATGAGTACCACCTATAACTGCATAAATAGGCATGCCTGTTTTTTCTTTAATGGAATTCAGGATATTGATAATTCCTACATGCGAACAACCTACAACTACAACTAATCCTTTTTTTGTAGATATTCCCAGTACAATTTCATCTTCAAACTCATCATGTATCTTTACATTTTCATCGTCAATAAAGAATTTATCATTTCTGATCTCAAAATCTGTTTTTCTTTCAAAATGATGAAACAACATGAGATTTTCCGAAATATAATGCACATTATCTTCAATTTTCTTCAAAGGAATACACTTTTCAAGAATATAATTTTCATCGAATGAATTTCCAATATATTTGTATGTCTGAACATCCAGCAATTTATACTTTTTATTAAAAAACTCTGCTCCGACAATTACTTCCACTTTATTATTCAACTCATTAATAAGCTTCCGAAATCCTCCACTATGATCATAATGCCCATGACTGATTATGATATAATCTATGCATCCAAGGTTCTTATTTAAACTTTTTGCATTTTTTATGAAATCTCCTGTTTGCCCAGTATCAAATAATATGTTCTTGCCATCTACTTCAATATACAAAGAAAGGCCATGCTCATTTATAAGTTTTTTTGCATCATCAATATTATCTTCTATAAGTGTAGTTAACTTTAATTTCATCATTTACTCCCTCATATTTTTTATTAAATAATATGAATCTATGTTTTGTTCTTTATTGTTATAATAAACAATTGATACTAATTTTTATTTGACTATTTCGTCAACCATTTCAATAGCATTAACCGGACATAAATTATAACAAATTCCACAGCCGTTACATAGCTCAATTTTTATTACAACCTTATCTTTAAATTCAATAGCACGACATTTTGATCTTAGACACATTTTGCACTGTCTGCATTTTTCCTGGTTAACCTGATATTTCATATAAACCTCCTTTCTGTAAGCTTCATTAACTTCATCATAATTGTACTCTTTTTTTATGTTTAATCCGTTTAGTGAATATGTACGAACTAATTTATATCTCCATTTTTTACAGTAATCATATAAATAAATTATTTCGTCAATATTTTAATTTATGACATATGCCATTATATTTGTTTATTAATAATATGTCAATATGTTGACCTGTGCATCTTCAAAAGGATTTTCAATTTCAGACACAATCATATAAGCACTGAAATTATCAACATATGCAAAATTATTTATTTCAATTTTATATCCTTGAACAGTCCCATTTCCTACACCTTGCTCAAATTTTCTCCTCCATAAAAACAGACCAACCAAATATCAATATGGGTTGGCCTGTTTATTATTTTTACTATCTTTGAACTCTTCCTGAAGCATCACCTTTTAATAAATTCTCAACCTCAGCAGCAGTAACCATATTGAAATCTCCATGAATTGTATGCTTTAAAGCAGAAGCAGCTACGCCAAAATCCAAAGAAGCTTTGAAGTCTTTACCCTCAAGCAATCCATATATTACCCCAGCAGCGAAGGAATCACCGCCGCCGACTCTATCTACTATTCTGATATCATATTTTCTGGAATGATAAAAATTATTGCCATCATATGCACATGCTGACCAGCCATTATCCGAAGCAGAATATGATTCTCTCAGTGAGCTGATCACATATTTAAATCCAAATCTTTCCTTCATTTGCTCAAATATATTTCTATAACCTGCCAATTCCAATTCGCCGGAAGTAACATCTGTTTCACCTGGTTTAAATCCCAAAACTTTTTCTGCATCCTCTTCGTTGCCAATACAAACATCAACATACTGCATCAGATGAGTCATCACTTCCTTAGCTCTTTCGGAAGTCCAAAGATTCTTTCTGTAATTCAAATCAACTGAAACTGTAACCCCATGTTTCTTAGCAGATTTTAAAGCTTCTTCAGTAAGGAAAGCAGCTTTTTCACTTAATGCAGGAGTTATCCCTGAAAAATGAAACCAATCTGCATCTTTAAATATTGCATCAAAATCAAAATCACTTGCTTCAGATTCTGAAATTGAAGAGTGAGCTCTATCATAAATTACCTTAGAGGGTCTCATAGATGCTCCGGATTCTAAATAGTATATGCCTACTCTTTCTCCGCCTCTCGCTATATAGTCTGTATTTACTCCAAATCTTCTCAGATGATTTATTGCTGCCTGACCTATTTCATTTTTAGGCAATTTAGAAACAAAGTATGCATCATACCCAAAATTGGCCAGTGAAACTGCTACATTAGCTTCTCCTCCGCCATAAACAACGTCAAAGGAATCTGCTTGTATAAATCTTTCATATCCAGGAGTTGAAAGCCTGAGCATTATTTCTCCCAAGGTCACTATTTTTTTCATAATTATCCTCCTATAAACACTATTCTCTTACTGATTTTACCTTGTCAACAAATTCCTTAGCAGCAGTAGTCATTTCCTCACTGGAACCTTTGGTTAAATTACCCCCAACGCCTACAGCTATACATCCGTTCTTAATCCACTTGTCCACATTATCCAGACTTACTCCGCCTGTAGGCATCAGGACAGCTTGAGGCAAAGGGCCTTTGACTGCCTTTATATACTCAGGACCCACGAGACTTCCTGGGAATACCTTGATGACATCCGCGCCTGCTTCCATAGCCTTGATCATTTCAGTCAATGATAAACAGCCTGGCATATAAGGTATTTGATATCTATTGCATAGCTTTGCAGTATCAAGATCAAATGCAGGGCTTACAATAAATTTTGCACCAGCTAATATTGCAATCCTAGCAGTTTCGCTGTCCAATACTGTACCTGCGCCAACCAATAAAGTATCACCGAATTCATCTGTCAATGCTTCAATGACCTTTTGAGCCCCTGGAACTGTGAATGTAATTTCAATAGAATCTATTCCACCGTTCATACATGCCAATGCAATATTCTTAGCCTGCTGACTGTTTTCTGCTCTGACAACAGCTACAACACCAACCTTTTCAATTCTTTGTAGCACCTCATATTTTCTCATCGTCTTTCTCCCTAATTATTAAATAAAAAACCAGCAATTTTATAACATTTCATAATTTATAATACAAGTATAAACTATCTGCTATAAATTATCTGACAAGCCATCCACCATCAACAGCCAATATATGACCATTTACATAATCGGAAGCAGGACTAGCTAAATACACAATCGTACCCATTAAATCTGCGGTTTCTCCCCATCTGCCCGCTGGGATTCTTGACAATATTTCAACATTTCTCTTTTCATCCTGTCTTATTGGAGCTGTATTATCAGTCTTAATATATCCTGGTGCTATTGCATTTATTTGAATATTCTTATCAGCTAATTCATTAGCAAATGCTTTGGTTAATCCGGCTATCCCATGCTTACTGGCAGTATATGATGGAACAAACTTTCCACCTTGGAATGATAGCATAGATGCTATATTAATTATTTTTCCTCCGCCCTGCTTAATCATATATTTAACTGCTGTTTGAGATAAATAATATATTGAATTAAGGTTTATATCTATAACCTCTTTCCAATCCTCATCTTTAAATTCCGTAATAGGAGACCTTCGTATAGTTCCTGCATTATTAACAAGAATGTCTATTCTACCATATACCTCAATACATTTATCAATAGACGCTTTTGCCATATCTTTATCAGATAAATCTACTTGCATGAATTCTACTCTTCTATTTTCCTTTTTAATTAGACTCTCTATCTCTTCCCAATTTGTTTTAGAACGACATGGTAAAAAGATATCTGCACCTGCTTTTGCCAGTGCAACTGCATAAGCCAAACCCAGCCCCTTATTGCCACCTGTTATAACTGCAACCTTATTTTTCAAGGAAAACATGTCCATATTAAATTTATCTAATTCTCTGAACATTTCATCCATAATTTAAATTCTCCTTTATTTTAATTTAGCATTATCTATATGGTCCATATCTGTAAACTCTATATTTTCTCCTACCATTCCCCATATAAATGTATAATTTTTATTACCAACACCTGAATGTATAGACCAGCTTGGTGAAATAACTGCTTGTTCATTCCTCATAACAATGTGTCTGGTTTCATCTGCTTCACCCATTAAATGAAAAACTAATCCCTCTTCATCCATATCAAAATATAAATATACTTCCATTCTTCTTTCATGAGTGTGGCACGGGAAAGTATTCCATACATTGTTTGGCTCTAGCATTGTAAGTCCCATCACTAATTGACAACTTTCACAAACGTTTGGATGAATGTATTGATATAAT
>NZ_JAWQJF010000131.1:0-29059 GCF_033447055.1 Sedimentibacter sp. | reverse complement strand
TTTGACGAGTTTGTTTTCTTCGCAGTTATAATCGCTGTGTTTCCTCCTGCAATTTTAAATTAATTGCAGTGAATGAACCTCCAAAAAATGCAAGTTCTGTATATGTGTCCTCATCTATAGTTTTTCTGCATTCCTCAACTATATCAGTTACATATTTAGCGCTAGCAGCGACAGTACCTTTACCTGTTATTCTTTTTTGATTACAAAATACACATGCATTTGGGCATCCGATATGAGGTACAAAAATAGGTATTATTTTCATTTTCTTATTCATTACACTGTCCTTCTGCAATCAAAGCAGTTTTAGCTGCATCTTGTTCAGCAAGTTTCTTACTTTTGCCTATTCCTTTCCCAACAACTGTTTTGTTGACCAAAACATTTACATGAAATAATTTTTCATGATCCGGTCCTTCTTCCTTTGTAACAACATATCTGATTTTACACGTCTGAGTTTTACTTTGATAATATTCTTGCAAATAAGACTTAAAATCTGAAACTATATTTCCTTTTACGGCAAGCTGTATATACTTCGTCAAATTGTTTAAAACAAATTCTTCTGCCTTCTTATACCCACCATCAATATATATTGCTGCAATAATTGCTTCAACAGCATCTGCTAAAATTGATTTTCTCTCTCTTCCTCCTGATGCCTCTTCTCCTTTACCTAAAAGAAGAAATTTACCTATTTGTAAATTTTCCGCCACCATGCTCAGAGTATCTTCACAAACTACTTGTGATCTAAGTTTCGTCAAGTCACCTTCAGGATAATCCGGGAATTTATCAAATATAAAACGGCTTACAGAAATACTCAAAACTGCATCTCCTAGGAATTCCAATCTTTCATTGTTTACTCTGCTGTAAGATTTATCTTCATTGGAATATGAACTATGTGTAAGTGATTTTTCTAAAATTGTTATGTTGTTGAATTTATAGTTTATAATACCTTCAAAAATATTTAATTCTTTAATATCTATAATCACTTTTCCTCCTATTAATCATAATTGCTTATTACAGTTATGAAAAGTTTCATAAAAATAATAAATAATTATAATGATTTTAATATACAGGACGCATTAACGCGTCCCTAAATTGTTTTCTTATTAAATTAAATGATTACTAACTACGTATTTAATTATTAATAGTTTCTTCTAAGTAATTGACAATATCTCCTACTGTATTGATTTGTTCAATGCTTTCATCATCAATTTCAATATCAAATTCATCTTCTATAGCCATAACCAATTCAAACAAAGTTATTGAATCAGCTTCTAAATCATCTGCAAAAGAAGTTTCCATAGAAATTTCATCTAATTCTACACCAATTTTATCTGCTACTATGTCTCTAACTCTTTCAAACACATCAATCACCTCCTCATTATGCTTTCTTCTATTAATCCGTTTATATTGCTTTCACAGCATACTTTCGCCTGACGAATTGCATTTTTAATTGCTTTTTCATCAGAACTGCCATGTGCTTTAATTACCGGAGCCTTAACTCCTAAAAGTGGTGCGCCGCCATGTTCTGAATAATCAAATTTACTTTTAAAATTAATCAATGCTGGTTTTATCAGTGCTCCGCCTATTTTAGATCTTGTAGTTGACATTAATTCTTTTTTTAAACCTTTCATTAATTCAAGAACAGTTCCCTCAAGAGTTTTTAAAATCATATTTCCGACAAATCCATCACATACTATTATGTCTGCTTTTCCTTGAAGTATTTCCCTCGCTTCTATATTTCCAATGAAATTCATCGGTAAAGTTGTGTTTTCAAGCAAATCGTAAGTTTCAACAGTTAATTTGTCACCTTTTGATTTTTCCGCTCCAATATTTGCAAGAGCTATTCTTGGAGAGTCAATATTCATTACTCTTTTTAGGTATATGTCACCCATAATTGCGAAATCATATAAGAATTCAGGTTTTGAATCCACATTTGCACCGGAATCAATTAAGAGCGCAAATCCTCCACTCATATTAGGTATGAGAGATCCGATTGCAGGTCTTTCAATACCCTCTATCCTTCCAATCATCAAAGTGGCTCCGCTTAACAGTGCTCCCGTGCTTCCGGCAGAAACGATGGCATCAGCTTCCTTATTTTTAACAACATTTAATGCTTTAACCAAAGAAGAATCTTTTTTACGTCTTATAGCCATAACCGGCTTGTCATCATTTGTTATTACTTCTTCAGCATTTACAATTTCTATATTGTTAAAGTTTGCTGTATTTTTTTCAAGTATTTTTTTAATTTCTGTTTCTTTTCCTGTAAGAATGATTCCTAAATTGTACTCATCCCTTGCAAAAATACTACCTTTGACAATAACCTCTGGTGCATTGTCGCCACCCATGGCATCAATTGCAACTTTCATATAACACCTCTATGTTCCTATATTTTCTCATAAATCAGTATAACTTAGAAGTTTTTCTTTTGCAATAAAAAAATAGTGCATCGGCACTACTTTTTACATTTGAATAAAATTGTCCAAATTAAAATTTGTCAACCACTATTCTGCAACATTTACAACTTCTTTGCCGTCATAATATCCGCAAGCTCCACATACTCTGTGAGGTAACTTTGCTTCATGACATTGTGGACATTCAATAACATTTGGAATAGTTAATCTTGATTTAGCTGTTCTTCTTCTATCTCTTCTAGCTTTGGAAGTTCTTCTCTTAGGTACTGCCATTTTAACACCTCCCTTAATCCTTCAACAGGTCTTTCAATTTATTAAATCGCGGATCCGTTAAATTGTTTTCGCATTTACATTTTTCATAATTTAAATTTACTCCACAGGTCGGGCAAATGCCTTTGCAGTCTGCTTTACATAAAGACTTCATAGGCATGGATAAATAAATCATCTGTTTAATAATTTCGTCTAAAACAACACATCCGTCTGTTATTAATAATTGAATTTCATCAAATTCTTCATCTTCATTAATTTTTTGTACAACAATTGCTTCAAACTTTGTCTCAACTGTATTGTCGAAATTCTCTAAACATCTCTCGCATTCATCTAAAAACGTATATTTAATTGTTACATTTAACAAAATATTATCTTCAACTTTAAATATAGTTTCTTTTAAGTTAATATCTGTATTAAGACATGTCTTTGATAGAAATTCTTTATCATCAATAACATAATTTTCATTAACATTTAAAGATACTGCATCAGATGATAAAAATTTATTTAATCTTATTAACATACTACCACCCTTTTTATTTAGCAGAGTTAATTATAAGAGAAAAAAAATCTTTTGTCAAGCAATTTATTTTACAGTTTATTTTGCTGCCAATATTTTTGTATCTCTTGCAATCATTAATTCTTCATTAGTAGGAATAACAAATACTTTAACTTTAGAATTATTTGTAGAAATTTCAACTTCTTTTCCTCTTACGATATTTCTATCTTTATCTATTTCTATTCCAAGGAACTCTAATCCTTCGCAAATTTGGAATCTTGCAGGAGATGAATTCTCGCCTAATCCTGCTGTAAATACTAATATATCTAAACCACCCATAGCTGCTGCGTATGAACCTATGTATTTTTTCACAGTATAAGAAAATTTATCTAATGCTAATTTTGCTCTTTTATTTCCTTTATCTGCGGCACCTTCAATATCTCTAAAGTCACTGCTTACGCCAGAAATACCTAAAACACCAGATTTTTTATTCATTAAGTTATCAACTTGTTCAGTTGTCATATTTTTCTTATTCATTAAGAAAGTAACTATAGCAGGGTCAATGTCTCCACATCTAGTTCCCATTACAAGCCCTTCAAGAGGAGTCATTCCCATACTTGTATCAAACGATTTTCCGTCTTTTATTGCTGTAAGGCTTGCGCCGTTTCCTAAATGGCAAGTAATAATTTTAGTGCCTTCTAAACTTTTACCAGTTAAATCAGCAATTCTTTCTGATACATATTTATGTGATGTTCCGTGGAAGCCGTATCTTCTGATTCCAAGTTCTTCATACAATTCATATGGTAATGGATATATGAAAGATTCTGCAGGCATTGTTTGATGGAACGCTGTATCAAATACACCTACCATTGGAACTGTTGGCAATAATTCTTTGCATGCTTCTATACCTATGATATTTGGTGGATTATGAAGAGATGCAAGTTCAATACATTCCTTCATAGCATTTATAACTTCATCAGAAATTAATACTGAGTTAGCAAATTTTTCACCCCCATGAACAACTCTGTGTCCAACAGCATCAACTTCATCCAATGATTTTACAGCTCCATGTTCAGGATCAACCAATGCTTTCAATACTAAATTGATAGCAACTTTGTGATTTCCCATAGGTTCTTGAATTACAACCTTGTCATGTCCAGCTTTTTCATGTTTTAAAACACTGCCTTCAATACCAATTCTTTCAACTAAACCTTTTGCTAATACACTTTCATCATTCATATTTATTAACTGGTATTTTAATGATGAACTTCCGCAGTTAATTACTAATACATTCATTTTATTCCTCCATAAGTTAAATTTATATATAAAATCTATTGAGATTTTAATCTAATTACATTTGATTATTCTTTCAAATTTTTTGTTGTTTAATACAACAATATCGCAATTTGAAATATTATAATTCCATAAATTAAAGTCATCTGCAATTTTTAAATACAGAAGTATTGACTGTATTACGCCAAAATGAGTGACAATTACTGAATTATCGGAAACTTTGTCTACAAAATCTGAAATGCGTCTTATAATATCCTCATATGATTCACCTTGAGGAAATTTATATCGGTGCTTTTCTTTAATCCATTTTTCTGTTTCTTCTTTATGTACAGCTTGCATTTCTTCCCAGGTCATATTTTCAAATATGCCAAAATTAACTTCAACGAGACAATTTTCAACTATTATATTATTTTTATCAAAGCTTGTTTCATTCGAAATAATTTTTGCAGTATCAAATGCTCTCTTTAGAGGGCTTGAGAATATACTGGATATTTCTGCCGTTTTTAAATTAATGCCTGCTTTTACAGCTTGCTCTCTGCCTAATATAGACAAATCAACATCTGTTATACCGCTGTATCTCTTGCTTATATTTGCTTCTGATTCTCCGTGGCGAACTAAGTATATCATAATTATCCCTTTAAAAAAAGTACTAAAATCATAAATATTATTTGGCTTATTTCAGTGATAAACCCGCATGTATCCCCTGTCATGCCTCCAATTTTATCTTCTATCAAGCCTGATATAAAATAAGAAGCCATGAGTGTTGCAAAGGCAGAAGTAATAATAATGAGACGTCTAGGCGACATTATCGAAAAAACTGTTAAAATCATCAAATTAATTATCAATACCCTCGTATCTATCGATTCGATAAACGCAGTTCCCATACCTTTTGTGTGTTTAGCATATTTTTTATTCCATGCACCAACAATAAGGCTTGCTCTTCCTACAACAGGCATCATAAAACATGTGAAAATATCAGAAAATGAAAATACAACAAACTGAGAAAGGACAATTATGACGAGGCACAGAACTCCAAAAGCTCCAATGTGGGAATCGCTCATTATATCAAATATTTTTTCACCTGTTCTTCCAGAAAACAAACCATCTGCTGTATCAGCAGCTCCATCGAGATGAATTCCTCCAGTAATTACTATGTAGCCAATTACAAGAATAAGTCCCCTTATAAAAACGATATGTATACTATTAAAAATCAAATAAATCAATGACAATAATAATCCGATTACAGCGCCCATTAAGGTATATATACTTAATGCTTTCTTGAATTTCTCCTCATTGTATTCAATTTTTCTTCCAATAGGAATTCGTGTAAAAAAAGAAATGAAAATTAAAAATCCTGAGGCCATTTCACCATTTCTCCCCTGTGTTTAAGCTTGATAGGCATACCCGAAAAAACAAAATACATAAAATCTGACTTGCTTCCTATTTTACTGTTAATTCTTCCGCTTATGTCCCTGAAATAATTACCCATATAATAAGAGGGAACCACACCCATGCCGGTTTCATTTGAAACGATAATAAGTTTTTTGTTGTTTTCATTGCATACATTTATTAATGTCATCACTTCTTCAGTGATTTTCACTTCAAGCTTATTAACTTCTTCAACATTGCAATTGTCAAAATCAAGTTTGCTGTCAAACATAAAATTTCCAATCAACGTTGTTATACAGTCAACAAGAATAGCTTCTGATTCATTAAACTCATTATAATTTGCAAGGTTATTAAAATTCGAATACATCTCCAGCGTTGTCCAAGATTTCGGACGTTGCTCCTGATGCTTTTTCACTCTGTCAGCCATACCCTGGTCCGTTACTACAGCTGTAGCCAAATATAATACTTTTTGTGCATATTCCTTTGCTTTTAATTCAGCAAATGTGCTTTTCCCACTTCTTGCACCGCCTATTACAAATGTTACGCTCATTTTATCACCATTTTTTATTATTTGCTATTGCAGTCTACCTAGAGTATTATAACATTTATAAAGTAAAAATCAAACAAAATTCTATAAAAAATGCACTTTTGCAATAAACATCTATTATATTTGACTTTATGATGAAAAGAAATTAATATAATATTAATACAGACTGTTGACAAACCCTGTTTATGTCATCCTAAACGCAGTGAAGGATCTGACGAGGTCTAAAATTACACTTTGTAATCAAGCTAATTAATATATTAATACAAACGGAGGTATTATGAAAATAACAGGTGTTGTAGCTGAATATAATCCATTTCACATGGGGCATGAATATCAATTAAAAAAAGCACGAGAATTGTCACGCTGTGACGGCTTAGCAGTTGTTATGAGCGGAAATTTTGTTCAGCGTGGTGAGCCTGCAATAATTGACAAGTTCAAACGTGCAGAAACTGCTATTTATGGTGGTGCTGATTTAGTCATTGAGCTTCCAATGCCATTTTCATGCCAAAATGCAGAAATGTTTTCTTTGGCTGCAATAAACGAACTAAAAAAACTTCCTGTAACAGCCTTAAGTTTCGGATGTGAAAGTGATAATACTTTACTTTTAAAAAAAGTTGCTGAAGCACAGCTCAATAGTCCCATATACAATAAAATGCTTAAAGAAGAAATGAAAAATGGAATATCATATCCCAATGCTTTATCGAATGTTTTAGTTTCTTTATTGGGTGATTTAGCAAAAGAAGCCATAATTTCACCTAATAACGTTCTTGCAGTAGAATATATAAAAAGCATGATAAAATACAATTTAAATTGGGATATCGTACCTGTAAAACGAATAGGAAAAGACCATAACGATAAAAATCTTACAGGACATTACGACAGTGCTACTGCTATCAGAAAAGGCATATTAAACGACTCTTGTGAGTATTCCTGCTCACTTACTCCGGCTAGCATAGAAATGCTTGATAAATTTTATGAAAAACATGAAAGTTTTAATAAATTAAATAATTATTTAGATTATTTGTATTATAAAATAATAGATATTGGAATAGACGGATTGAATGATATATATGAAGTTTCTGAAGGATTGAACAATAAAATTTATACTAATATTTTCAAGTATGACAACATAGATGATTTTATTATGGCTCTTAAATCAAAGAGATATACATATTCTAAATTAAGAAGGATGATATTAAATATAATTTTAGGCATAACGTATGATGACATAAATGATTTTATGTTACCTTATAATCAAAATTATATTAAAATATTAGCTTTTAATGATGTGGGTAAACAAATTATTAAGTTAGCTCAAAATACTGGAACTGTAACAATAAATCGTTATTCAGACTATAGAAAGAACAATATTTTTGCTGATAAATTAAATGTTTTTAAATTTACAAATAAATCTACTGATTTGTTTTATCTGCCATTCAAAAACAAAGAAATTAATCAAGAATACACGCAAAATGCAATATATGTTAAAAATAAATAATAATCATATAACCTCCACATATACAATAAAATATGTTATGGAGGTTGTATTATGTTCAAGAGAAACTTAATACCTATTTCAATTTTAGTATTAATATGTTTTTTCATTATGAAGCCTGAAATAGTATCCGAAGGAGCATTTAACGGACTTAAAATATGGGTTTATAATATAATTCCATTCTTATTTCCAATATCAATACTTTCCAACATTTTACTGCAATACAATTTCTTATACAGCTTGTTTGAACGCATATCTTCAATTTCTAATAAAATATTTAAAAGCAAATATGCTCTTATTCCATTTTTCATTAGTTTTATTTCAGGTTATCCATCAGGAGCAATGGCAGTGAATATAATGGCAAATAACAAAAGAATAAATGAAACGGAAGCCAATTACTTAATTGTGTTTGCCAATGACTGCAGTTTTCAATTCATTGCAGGTGCTGTATCTTTTTCAATGCTTGGAGATTTCAGTCTGTATAAATATATAGCAATTCCCCACTTTCTTGGAGCAATAATACTTAGTTTATTAATGGTTAAAAACGAGCCTAGGTTGTCCATGAGTATGAAAGCAAAACAAAAGTCTGTCACTTTTAATGAAGCATTCAGCAATGCAATTTATAAATCTGTAACAGGCATATTGTCAGTAGGTGGAGTAATAGTTATTTTTTCTGTACTTTCCAAGTTTTTTGACAGCAGTATAAAATCACTCACTCTATTGCTATCCTTAAACTCAAATATGAGCCAAATTATTTATTCATTGCTTGTAGGTTCTTTGGAAATTACAAACGGCTGCAGTATAATATCATCATCAACTTCTATGCCAATGGAAATTAAACTACTTGTCATTAACTTTCTAATAAGCTTTTCAGGAATGTCAGTAATTTTTCAAACAATGGCTGTAATAAATGAATTTAAGTTTAATATAAATAGATATATTGGTTATAAATTTATTCATGGAATAATATCTGCTCTTATATATATAGCGATGCTCATTTTTATATAATAGAAAAGTTCTCTTCCTATGGACATAGGTCCCCCTAGAGGGAGTTGCATAGCAACTCTTTTTATATAATATATTGATAAAAAATGATAAAATAGGTATAATGAAATTAAAAAAACAATAAGGTGATAAAATGATAGATGTTACACTAATTGGCACCGGAGGCATGGTACCTCTTCCTGACAGGTTTTTAGCATCCTGTCTCATTGAATATAACGGTAAATCAATTTTAATTGATTGCGGTGAAGGAACTCAAATTTCCCTTCGTAAAGGTAAATTAAGCATGAGTAAAATTGATACTATATTAATTACCCATTGTCACGCGGATCATATATCAGGTTTACCCGGTCTTTTGCTCACCATAGGAAACAACGGACGAACAGAACCCTTAAATATTATTGCTCCGAGAGGAAGCGCAAAAATAATAAACTCACTGCTTATTGTGTGTGGATATCTTCCTTATGAAGTAAGAATTTCAGAACTTCATGATACAAAACCGGTTGAATTTGAACAGATAGGTTTAAAAATCACTTCTATTCCATTAAATCATCATATAAACTGTGTTGGATACTCAATGGAACTGTTGCTCAAGTCTCATTTTCAGCCCGACAAGGCAGAAAAACTTAATATTCCCGTTAAATTTTGGAGAACCCTTCACAATGGAAACAACGTAACAGTTGATAATAAGACAATCACTCCAGACATGGTACTTGGTGAACCAAGAAAGACTGTTAAGATATCCTATGTAACCGATACAAGGCCTGTTAAAAATATAAATGATATTGTTAAAAAATCCGATTTGTTTATATGTGAAGGAATGTATGGTGATGATACTCAATATGACAATGCCGTGAAGAAAATGCATATGATATTTTCTGAAGCTGCAAATATAGCTTTGGAAGCTGAAGTAAAAGAATTGTGGCTTACTCATTTCAGCCCTTCTATGATAAATCCTGAAGACTATATTAATTTTGCTCAAAATATTTTTCCTGATACATACATTGGACATGATTTAATGAAAAAAACAATAAAAAATTAAAAACGAGATTCTTCGGGCATACACTGTGCAGCGAAGAATCTCATTTTTTTATTTTTTACTTTTAAGTCTTTTAAGTCTGAAAAAGTCTTCTCTTTCTTTTTCCTCTAATACTTCTTGAATATATTTGACTTGTTCCTTATATTTAGGAATTTGTACGTATTGCAATGCATTTGTTCTTTTTTTAGTCTTTTGAATTTCTTTTGCAAGTTTAAATATTGAATTTTCTAATTCTGCCAATTCATAAATTTTTTCTTTTACATTTATGAACTTTTGTCTTGATTCATCAAGAAATGTATTAGAACTATAAATTCCATACGTTGGAAAAAAACCATCGTCAGACTTATATTTTATTGTAGGAATGTCAATACCCATTACACTTTTCAAAAGAACATCAAAATCTTCTTCTTCTGGTGAACTGTAGCTAATATCTTCAACATTTTTAACACCCAATGTAATATTAGCTTTTTGTAAGACGTCATATGCTTCTTTCAACACATTAAATTTTTCACTATTCACTACTTTCGCCTTATTAACGAGCACCATCATTTCCTTAAGTAAAACATTCCTTTTTTTATCTAGAAGTTCATATCCTTTTTTAGAAAGTGCAAGGGATGACTTCGCCTTAATTAAGTTTGATTTAGTAGGTGCAACTAAGACTGCCATAACTATCTCTCCCTACCATAATCGTAATATTTTTCTACTATATCTGCCTTAACACGATCCAACTCAGTTACTGGAAGAATAGATAAAATATGCCATCCTAAATCTAAAGTTTCTTCTATACTTCTATTTTCATTTTTTCCTTGAGCAATAAATTTTTCTTCTAGCTCGCGTCCATAATCCAGATATAATCTATCCAAGTCACCTAAATCATCTTCACCTATAATTTGTGACAAACTTCTAATTTCCTGAACTTTAGAATACGAAGCATAAATTTGACTTTGCAAGTCAGAATGATCCTCTCTCGTATAATCAGCTCCTATACCATCCTTCATTAAACGTGAAAGAGATGGAAGAACATCTATAGGTGGATAAATTCCTTTGTGATTAAGTTCCCTGTTTAAAACTACTTGACCTTCAGTGATATAACCTGTCAAGTCTGGTATAGGATGTGTTATATCATCATTTGGCATAGTAAGTATCGGTATAAGAGTAATAGAACCCTCACAACTCTTCAACATACCTGCTCTTTCATAAATAGTTGAAAGGTCGCTATATAAATATCCAGGATACCCTTTACGAGATGGAACTTCCTCTTTAGCTGATGACACTTCACGCAATGCTTCTGCGTAACTAGTCATATCCGTGAGTATTACCAATACATGCATATTGTGCTGGAAAGCAAGATATTCAGCAGCTGTCAATGCACATCTCGGCGTTGAAATTCTTTCAATTATAGGGCTGTCTGCAGTATTGATGTACATAACAACATGATCTAATACCCCTGCAGCCTCAAAGCTTTTTCTGAAGTAATCCTCATCATCATGTCTAACACCCATTGCTCCAAAAACAACAGCAAAATTTTCACTTGTAGCTCCCTTGATTTTTGCTTGCTTTACTATTTGTGTAGCTAATTCATTGTGTGACATACCATTTCCTGAAAATATTGGAAGCTTTTGACCTCTGATTAAAGTCATTAAAGCATCAATAGCTGATATACCGGTTTGAATAAAGTTTCTAGGATATCGTCTAGCCACAGGATTAATTGGTCTGCCGTTAATATTTTGTTTGTATGAAGAAATTATTTGGAATGCATTATCAATAGGTTCTCCAACTCCATTAAAGGTTCTACCAAATATTTCCTTTGATAATGGTATAGCTAATGGTTCACCGGTAAATTTTACAGATGTATTATCAGTTGCTATACCTGTAGTACCTTCAAAAACCTGAGCAATAACCTTGTCTCCTTCAATTTTTATAATTTTACCTTTTCTGGTTAGATTATTGTCAACCTTAATGTTAATTACTTCACCATAAGCAACTCCTTCTATACCAGAAAGAACTATTAATGGGCCTTCTATCTTATTTAATTTTAAGTAATCTCTTTTCATCTCAACACTCCCTACTCGTACTTTTGTCTTAAACCACTGAATGTTTTAACTATTTTGTTTATTAAAACATCTAATAGCTCTAATTTATCATTTGGAATGTCATATTTAATTTTCAAGATATCTTGAATAACTGTCTCGCTTCTAATTACAGAAAGAGGAATGCCGATTTTAACGCAACGCAGTGCTTCTTCATAAAATACATCTATTACCTGAAGCATTTTATATTGTTTTTGCAAAACAACATAAGTATCCTCTGGATGAAGGGCGTTCTGCTGTAAAAATCCCTTTTTAATTATTCTTGCAGTTTCCAAAACAAGAGCCTGATCGTTAGGAAGTACATCTTCTCCTACAAGTTGAACAATTTCATTTAATTTTTCTTCTTCCTGTAAAAGAACAATCATTTTATGTCTCAATTTCATCATATCATGACTGACATTTTCTTCGTACCAATCTTCCAGCATTTCAGCATAAGCGCTATAACTTGTTAAATAATTTATAGCAGGATAATGCCTTGCATATGCAAGCTTTTTATCCAATGCTAAAAATGCGGTAACAAATCTTTTAGTATTCTCCGTAACAGGTTCTGAAAAGTCTCCTCCAGGAGGTGATACGGCACCAATAATTGTAACCGAAGCTTCTTGCCCGTTTAAAGTTTTAACGCAACCTGCTCTTTCATAAAACTCTGCCAGTCTTGATGGCAAATATGCTGGATATCCCTCTTCAGCAGGCATCTCTTCAAGTCGACCGGATATTTCTCTGAGTGCTTCTGCCCATCTGGATGTTGAATCTGCCATTATTGCAACATCATAACCCATATCTCTATAATATTCTGCCATTGTTATACCAGTATATATACTTGCCTCACGTGCAGCAACCGGCATATTAGATGTATTGGCAATCAATACAGTTCTTTCCATCAAAGGTCTGTTTGTTCGAGGATCTATCAGCTTCGGAAATTCTTCCAAAACATCTGTCATTTCATTTCCACGCTCTCCACAACCTATGTAGACGATGATATCTGCATCACACCACTTTGCTAACTGATGCTGTGTAACAGTTTTTCCAGTTCCGAATCCTCCCGGCAAACCTACTGTACCACCCTTTGCTATAGGGAAAAAGCTGTCAATTACTCTTTGACCTGTAATTAAAGGTTTGTATATAGGCAATCTGACTTGTGCAGGTCTTGCTTTTCTTACCGGCCATTTAGTGCATAATGTTAAATTAACAGTCTCTTTGTATTCATTTTCTAAAACAACAACTGTATCATTTATTTTGTATTTACCATTTGCCTTTATATCCTTAACTGTTCCTGCCACACCGTAAGGAACCATAACCTTATGAATAATACTATTAGTTTCCGGTACAGTGGCATAAATATCGCCTGCTTTTAACTTATCTCCAACTTTAACAGTTATAGTTACTTCCCATTCCTTTTTATCATCAATTGACAACAATCCTATACCTTCAGGTATAAAATCTTGAGAAATAGTCTGTATTATATTAAGAGGTCTTTGTATACCATCAAATATATTACCTATCATTCCAGGACCTAAAGTTACTGATAAAGGCGTACCTGTCGATAATATTTTTTCTCCTGCTTTTAATCCTTCTGTCTCTTCATAAACTTGAACTGTAGCAATGCTACCTTCTATGGAAACAACTTCGCCGATAAGCTTTTGTTCACCTACTGTAACCATTTCGTTAACTTTAAATGATCCCATATCGAGTCCTTTAACAACAGGTCCATTTATTGAATTTACGATTCCTTCAATATTAACCATTGTAATCACCTGCCTCTAAAGTTTCAAATACAGTTTGAATAATATATGTCTTATTTCCCTCTAGAATGGCATCGATAGTCATATCTATCTTGAAATTCATTTCATTTACTTCAATAACTAATCCTCCTAATATATTGTTATTAGGTTTAAATGCAACTTTATTAACACTATTGTCCTTCAAAATTTCTTGTTTTAATACATCGCTGTATTTATCAATATCATTTTGAGTTGCATAAATAATAAGCTCATAATTATTAGAATTCTCTATTTCTCTGTATGAATTTTTAAGAGCATTTAATAAGAATGATTTATATTCTTCAGACAATGTGAATTCAACCAGTTTCTTTTTTAAATCAACAATGAAAGCTTCATAATATTTCTCTTTCATTGATATTATCTCTTTTTTTAAAAAGATTCTAGATTTACTTTCACTTTCAACTTTTTTTGCTTCAGCCTTTTTTCTTGCTTTTTCTTCTATTTCTTTTGCTTCTCTGTCAACTTCTTCTTTATTCTTTTTCAGTTTTTCCGCAAATTGATCATCAAGTTCCTTTAAATCAACTTGAAATTTTTCATTCATAGATTGTTTTAGAAGTTTGTTGAAAAGCAATAATTTCTGTTCTATAGTTCCCATATATCACCTCATATACGAATGCCAACAGATTCTCTGATATAATTTGCTATGGCATCGCCTTTTCTTATACTTCCACGCCTATCAGGGATTTCTAAAATTAAAGGAGTTTTACTTTTCAATTTAAACTCAATTAATTCATCCCCTATCATATCGGCAACATTTTCATTAAGAATTAGAATACCTATTTTCTCATCTTTTATTGCCTTTCTGAATTCCAAAATCGCATTATTCTTATCACGTACAATAACTCCATTGATACCAGCCAACCGCAGTCCCACCCATGTATCTTTGCTATTGCTAATTAAAAAAGATTTCATATCATCTCTCTTTTCGTTTATTTATACAAACAAAATCAATATAGAAATAATCATTCCATAGATTGCAATACCTTCTGCCATACCTACAAATATTAAAGTCTTACCAAGTATAGATGAATCCTCTGATACAGCTCCTACAGCTGATGAACCAACTGTTCCTACTGCTATACCTGTACCTATTGTTGCAAGGCCTGTAGATAATGATGCTGCCAAATATTTAAAACCTTCACCTAATGATATTCCAGGAATAACTGCAGCTGCAGCTTCAGTTGCAGTTTCTGCAAATACATTTCCACCTGTAATAGTTGAAACGATAGCTCCAAGCATAACTAATCCAAATGCTGATACTGTAGTTAATATAGCTTTTTTAATACTTCCTTTTTTACCGTTCTTCATTGCTTTGTAACCATAAACAACTGTTCCTACTGCTATTGCTACTGCTAATATTATTAATAAAATTTGCATAATTTTTATTTCCCTTCTAATTTTATTGTATTTTTATTATTTTTTATTATATTTTTTATTATATTTTTAATTTGATAGGTTTAAAATCAACACCATCACCCTTGAAGAATTTGCTGAACATTTCGTAATACTGAAGACGAAGTCCCTGTATAAACACTATCAACCCTTCAAGCGTTAAAATAAGTACATTTCCTACAGCTAAGATAAATATTTTTAAGAAAATATTATCAACCATTTCCGACATTACCATGAAAGCTAAAAATAATCCTGCATGGTTCAGTGCAAAAGCGCCCACACGCACGAAAGATATTGAATTACTCAAAGTGCTTAATATTGTTTCTACTTCTTCAAAAATACTTTCAGTAAAATATTCGCTCGCTCCATGGTGAAACAAAGGCTTTTTTTTCAATAATAAATTCGTAATAGGTTCTTTTAATACCATGACTACAAGACTTATTATAAGGAATATAATTGGTATAATTATTGGTAGATTGATAATCCCCGTCAATGAAACTAAAGTTATTATAAAACTTATGAAAAATAAATAACCAAACGCGCCATTTTTGCCGAACAGCCCTTCTTCGATATTTTTATTTTTCATACAATTAATAATTCCATAAACATATGAAACAGTCAATACTATTATCCCGTATCCAATACCTACTAAAAGAATTTTAGGTATATTATCCGGACTTAAAGGACCACCTTCAATTAAACTAGGAAGCCAAGGAAGTTCATGTTTTTCAAGTCCAAATAGACTTCCATAAACGAAACCAAAGATAATTGAGCTACCGCCAAGACGCATCAGAACCTGAGCAGCTGCGCCTAATTTCTTTCTTAGGAAAAAACCAGCAAGAAAATACACAAGACCCTGACCAATGTCGCCAAACATAATACCAAAAGCCAGACAGAATGTCAAAGCTAAAAATGGTGTTGGATCAAGCTCGTTATACGCGGGCAATCCGTACATTCTTACTATCAATTCAAAAGGTCTTGTGAACCAATTATTTTTTAACATCGTAGGGACCAGAACCTGATTATGTAATTCCTCTGCTGATCTTTCAGTAACAATATATTTCTTTGCAACTGAAGCAATCGATTCCTTTACCATATCAACTTGACTTTTCTGCACCCAGAAATTTATCGTCAATATATTGTGTTCAAAATTATTCTTTTCTGATATATCAATTATTTTTTCTTCAAGTTTAAAATAATTGTATATTTTAATTAACTTTTCCTTATTATCTTCCCTATAAGTTTCTGTAACCCTCGATAATTCATTTATCTCTTTATTAAGATTTTCTATCTTTTTATCTATATCCTCGATTGCCTTCAAAGGAGTCACCTTTATGCTTTCCGGCAATTCAAGTTTATTCCAACTGAGAGATTTTAATAAATTATTTGTTTCGTTCTTGAATTTTCTTGGATATATAACCATGTATAAATCAGTAGCACATGACTTGGTATCTCCAATTCTAAACACTATAGCAGTTAAATTTTCATAATTTTTCTTTAAACGCCATCTGTTTTCACGAGACAGCGACCCAATTTCGTAATCAAAATATTTCATGTCCGCTATCTTATCAAACTCAATTCCTTTATCTGCTATACAATCGATTTTTTGTCTATAAATTTGAAGTTCTTGAATTTTCTTTTTCTTATCATTGATTTCCTCTACAGTATCACCAATGGTTAGTTCAATATCCTGTAAATCGTCATAGGCATTATAAATAGTGTAATTTTTATCTGCAAGAATTTTTTTGTCAAGCTCTAAATCAATATTTAACCCATCACCGATTTTCTCGATACTTTTAATGCAGTCGCCACACCTATTAATTATGTTTTCGTTCTTCAAAGAATCCTCATCAGAAGAAGAACCTATATACTTTGATTCTAATTCATACTGATGAATATTATAATAGTTTAAGTAGGCCATACTGTTTTCGATATTTAAGTTTAAATGTACATTTTCATTTAGTGCAAGTTCCTTAATAATTGAATGTGTATCAGTTATAGACCCAACTATTTTCAGAAGAACCATTTTTTCAATAGCCAAATTTAATTTTCCTCCCTTCGTAATATAATATGCCAACAAATAACTTTTTTTGGCATACTGTATAATTAAAACAAATCTTTATCTAACTTTGTTGGAACTGCAATATCAATTTCTTCTTCCGTTCTTTCTTTTATGAAAAATTGATTAGAAACCTTACTGATTAATTCCTTTGCTTTATCAACTTCGTGATTTTGTATCCATACATTTAAAGCAAATACATTATCTCCATTATCTATTCTGTTAGATATTTCATCAATCTCTTCTTCAAGCTTTAAGAAATTATAAATTTTCAACAGAGAATCTTTATATTTCTCCCTATTGAGTTCTATAATACCAGATAATTCATCAATATTATTTTGAAAAACTTTAATTTCTTTATCAATCTGTCCGATTATATCTGCTAAATTTCCGTATAACTCTTCCGGAACTTGAAGTTTATTCCAATTTAGTGATTTTATAACATCACGATTTTCCTCAAATTGTTTCGGATAAATTATCATATATATATCTTTAGCAATTGAATTAATGGAACCAATTTTCAAAATAACAGCACTTATATTTTCATAATAATCTTTTAAACTTATTCCATCATCGTGAGACAACAAACCAATTTCACATTCGAAATATTTCATATTTAGAACTTTATTAAGTTCAATAGTTTTATCAATTATACAATCCAAATTCTCTCTATAAACTGAAAGTTTTTTAATTTGATTTTTATTATAATTGATTTTTTCTACAACAGAACCTACAGATGCCTTAATTTTCATCAAATCATCTTGTACAATTTTTATGTTGTAATCATCACTCATAATTTTTGTATCTAAAGATAATGGTATATCCAAATCATTACACAATTCTTCTATTTCATTAATTGAATCCTGAATTTGAAAATCTTCCGTTTTCTCAGTATTCACCAAATTTAAGTTGTCGATTTCAGATTCAAATTGATGAATAATAAAATAGTTATTACAGCAATTTTCACTATCAACAATTAGATTCAAATTAACATTTTTACTTAATATAAGCGCTTTTAAAATAGAATGCATGTCTGAATTTGTACTAACAATTGTTAAAAGCACCTTATTTCCCTTAGCCAAATTATTACGCCTCCCTATTTAAAACCTACACGCCAATATTTCTTTCAGCTTATCTCTTGACATATTATACGTAATTCCTTCAGTAATAGTTGTCAAATCAACAATTATTATACTTAATAAATAATAATAAGAAATTACCGAACCGATACCCTTATAATTGTTTTTCTTAAGATAATTTATCATATAAGAACATACTGGAACATTATTATAAGAATCATAAATCTCTCCAAAAAAATCACGTTTAAAATAGGATTTTACCAATTCATTAAATTCTTTGTCCGTTTTAGCATAAGAAAGCTGCTTCAACCTACTGTATGTTATATTTTTGCCGTCTCTCAAACTGTAATTCAATATTTCCTCAGGACTAATTTTATAATAATTGCGAGCTCTAGAAATCCATTGAACATTCATTAAATCAATTTTAAAACCAATTATATCTTTCGCAATTTCCATATCATCTTTTTTAAGATTGTTAGCTTCAGCAATTAGAGTGCTATAAAAAATAATATGTAGCTTCATTTCTATGTGGAACTCACGTTTTATAGCATCTTCATTCGTTAAATTTCTTAATTCTGAATAATATGGAGTTCCCTTCAATCCTTCAGTAAACTGTATTACATTTTTAGACTCAATAAGCTTGTTAAATTGAATGCTTGTAAATTTTTCAGAATGAATGAACCTGTCCTCGATACCTTCCAAGCTTTCCTGTCTTGCAATTTTTCGTAAAATCAAACTTAAATCTGCAATTTCGCTTTCTAACAACATCACCTTGATGAAATCCTTGTAAGGTCCCGAAAAATAATGTATCAAATCTTCCATTTCTAATGATTTAAACTTACCAAGTACGGCTTCCAACCGTTCTCTGTTAATATCACTGTTTTTTACACTTTCTAATACGTTTTTAAATTCGCTGTTATCAGTCAAGTAATTTTTTATTTGGTCAACTGTGGAATATTCTAACATTTTATCCCAATCAATATCATTTAAAATATGTCTTTTCCTTGCATGAATTTTAGTATTAACAGCATCATATGCCATATAAGGGTTCATATTACCTCCCCGATACAAATAACTTATCAAGTGTCTTGCTAATTAATGCTTCTCTTGAATTTAAATAACTTTTTTCTATTTCCGCAGAAATTTGTTGAATTTTTTCTTTTTGAACTGTGTCATTGTTTTTTATAAATGCTTCTGTTTCTTCATATAGTGCTTGCGAATATTTTTTAGCATTTTCTAATTTTTCATTACGATAGCTTGCTAAAATATCTTCGTATTCTTGCTTTTTCTTTAACAAAGTTTCTTCGTTTCTACTTTTGCTTTCGTCAGCTAAATTATCAATGTTAATAATTTGATCAATTATCTCCTTCAAGTAACCACTCCTTGTCTAAATTTTTTTTAACAGCTACTCATTATAGCATTCTTTTTTTTTTACTTCAAATCATAAAATTTGACAATTAATCACATTAAACCAATATTAACAATAAAATCTAATTTATTCACAGATATACTACCATATAATCTAAATTACTCCATTTATCTTAAAATTACGTTCTTTGTATATTGACAAATTTATATCTCTTGATAATTTCTATTTTTGATATAAAATATAATTGAAATATTTTACACAAAACTTTATTATGCAACTACCGAGATATTAACACGTTTAACTACTTTTTTTAACAATTATATTAATGGGAGGTATTTTAATGAATGCACAAAAATTTACACAAAAATCTCTAAAAGCTATTCAAGATGCTCACGATGAAGCAATTTCTCACTCCAGTATGCAAATAGAGCAAGAGCATTTATTGTATGCTCTAATAACCCAGGAAGGCGGTCTTATAGGACAGCTTTTTACAAAATTGAACATAGATACAATTAAATTTCATGCCAAATTAAAAGAAATCATTGAAGGAATACCCAGGGTTACAGGACCAGGCCGTGAAAGTGGTAAAATTTATATCGCTCCTGATGTAGATAAAATATTAATTGAAGCTGAAAACCAAGCAGAAAGGATGAAAGATGAATTTGTTTCAGTAGAACATATCATGATTTCACTTCTTGATGCTCCAAAACAAAATCTCAAACAATTGTACAATGAATATGAACTTTCTTTAAACAAGTTTTTAAACTCTCTATCTTCTGTAAGAGGAAATACAAGAGTTACTTCAGATTCTCCGGAATCAACTTACGACGTTCTTTCAAAATATGGTTCAGATTTAGTTGAACTGGCTAAAAACAACAAGCTTGACCCTGTTATAGGTAGAGATTCTGAAATCAGAAACGTTGTTCGTATTTTGTCAAGAAAGACCAAGAATAATCCTGTTCTTATTGGAGAACCCGGTGTAGGCAAGACTGCCATTGCAGAAGGTTTGGCAATACGCATAGTGAGAGGCGATGTACCCGATAATTTAAAGGAACGAAAAATATTTTCATTAGATATGAGTTCATTAGTAGCCGGAGCAAAATTTCGAGGTGAATTTGAAGAAAGGCTTAAAGCAGTTCTCGAAGAAGTTAAAAAAAGCGAAGGTAAAATTATATTGTTTATTGATGAACTCCATACAATAGTGGGAGCAGGAAAAACTGAAGGAGCAATGGATGCAGGCAACATGCTTAAGCCAATGCTTGCCAGAGGAGAACTTCACTGCATTGGAGCAACTACGTTAAATGAATATCGACAATATATAGAAAAAGATGCAGCGCTTGAAAGACGATTTCAGCCTGTTATAGTTGATGAACCTACAGTTGAAGATACGATTTCAATTTTAAGAGGCTTAAAAGAAAGATATGAAGTATTTCATGGTGTAAAAATTCAAGATCAAGCTCTCATAGGTGCAGCTGTTTTGTCAAGCAGGTATATTTCAGACCGTTTCTTGCCCGATAAGGCGATTGATTTAATTGATGAAGCGTGTGCTATGATTCGTACAGAAATGGATTCCATGCCTTCTGAATTAGATGAAATTTCACGTAAAATAATGCAGCATGAAATAGAAGAAGCAGCATTGAAAAAAGAACATGATAAAATTTCAGACGAACACTTAAAAGAAATACAAAAAGAACTGGCCGATGTGAGAGCAAAGTTCAAAGAAATGAAAGTAAAATGGGAAAATGAAAAGAATGCCATTTCCAAAGTTCAAGGTCTTAGAGAAGAGATAGAAAAAATGAATACAGACATTGAAAAAGCTGAAAGAAATTATGACTTAAATAAAGCTGCCGAATTAAAATACGGCAAACTTCCTGCTCTTTTAAAGTCTTTGGAAGAAGAGGAACAAATTGCAGAAAAGGCGCAAGGAAAAACAACTTTATTGCGTGACAGAGTTACAGAAGAAGAAATAGCAAGAATTGTTGGACGTTGGACAGGAATACCCGTTTCAAAACTAATGGAAGGTGAAAGAGAAAAAATTTTAAGACTTGATGACATACTTCACCAAAGAGTTATAGGACAAAATGAGGCAGTTGAAAAAGTGACTGAAGCCATAATTCGTTCAAGAGCAGGTATTCAGGATCCAAACAGGCCTATTGGTTCATTCTTGTTTTTAGGTCCTACAGGAGTTGGTAAAACAGAACTTGCAAAAGCATTGGCAGAATCTTTGTTTGATGATGAGCACAACATTATTCGTATTGATATGAGCGAATACATGGAAAAGTTTTCTGTTTCTAGACTAATTGGAGCCCCTCCCGGATATGTTGGTTATGAGGAAGGCGGTCAGCTTACTGAAGCTGTAAGAAGAAAACCATATTCAGTAGTACTTTTTGATGAAATAGAAAAAGCACATCCTGAAGTTTTCAACATATTGCTTCAAGTTCTTGATGATGGACGCATAACAGATTCTCAAGGAAGGACTGTGGATTTTAAAAATACAATAATAATTTTAACTTCAAATCTTGGTTCTAATTATATATTAGAAGGAATTAAAAGCGGAGAAATATCAGAAGAAGCTAAAGACGAAGTGAATAACCTGCTTAAGCATCAATTCAGACCTGAATTTTTAAACAGGCTTGATGAAATTGTATTTTACAAACCTTTAAGTAAAACAGAAATTTCTTCAATAATAGAATTAATGTTTAAAGATCTTCAAAGAAGATTAAAAGATAAACAACTTACTGTTTCACTAACAGAGAGAGCAAAATCATACATTGTAGACCAAGGGTATGACCCAATATACGGAGCAAGGCCGCTGAAGCGTTATATTCAAAGAAATGTTGAAACTCTAATTGCAAGAATGATAATTTCGAAAGATTTAGAGCCTAATACAAATTTAGAAGTCGATTATGATGGAAACCACCTTATAATTAATTAAGATTCAATAATTAACAGTAAGCAAAAAAGAGCGGATTTCCGCTCTTTTTTATATGAGACTTTTATTGTTTACTAGAAAATGCCTAGTCCAAAGAAGTCATCTAACTGACCCATCAATACGAAAAGGATTCCGATTGGAACAATGAACTTAAAGCAGATATCCCAGAAAGCATAAGCTTTCATTTTGATACCGCCTTCTTCCACTTCACTCTTAATAATATCAGTTTTAAGTATCCAACCTATCATTACAGACATCAAGATTGCGCCTAGAGGCATGAATACACCTTCGGCAATCATGTCATAAAAGTCCAGCCAGCAGTCAAATGCAACACGGACCTCACTCATGCCGAACATAACAGCAGGAATATCAATAGTCGCTCCGCCTGCTACACCTGAACCAAGTCCATCCAAACATACCGGAACACCAACAGCGAATACCACAAGTCCAGTAATAATAGTTATCATCTTACGATTTGCTTTTACACCCTTTGAAACATTTCTATCAATAAAGAATGCTGTACATACCTCCAGGAGTGAAATAGATGAAGTAACGGCTGCAATGAACACAAGAAAATAAAATACAAAACCAAACAAATTTCCTATGAATCCGCCCATACCAACGCTAAATACCTGATGCAGCGTAACAAACAAAAGTCCAGGGCCTGCTCCGAAAGAAATGCCTTCAACGCCTTGAGACATGAATGCACCAACGGCCGGCATAACAGCAAGACCAGCGAGCAAGGCAAAAATTGTATCCGCAATAGGAATAATCAAAGCATTTTTTTCCAGATTTTCACTCTTGCTAAGGTAAGATCCGTAAGTAATCATGCACCCCATACCAAGTGACAGTGAGAAGAACATCTGACCGGCAGCCGTCTTTAGAACCTTCATGAAACCTATCTCTGAAAAAGCAGCAAAGTTTGGAGCAAACATGAATGCGACACCTGTAGAAGCTCCTTCTAATGTAAGACTTCGAATGATTACAATCAACAGCATCACTAGCAATGCAGGCATAGCGATTTTAGTAAACTTTTCAATACCACCAGAAATTCCACCCATAACGATAACAATTGTCAAACCCATAAATATTGCATGAAACATAACATTTGCTCCGCCATTGATGATAAAGGATCCGAAAAATTCGCCGCTTCCCATTCCGCCAAAACCAGCGCCTTTACTGAAGATCTCCATCAAAAATCCTAATGCATAGCGAAGTGTGTATCCACCAAGTACGCTGTAAAATCCAAGAATCAAAAAACCTGAAAGAAATCCCAGCCAACCAACCCATGCAAATTTTTTGTACAAAACTTTGTATGTTCCGATAACACCAAGACCTGTCTTACGTCCCAATGCTAGTTCTCCAAGCATAGTCGCAAAACCAACAAACGTAACCATCGCCAAGTATACAATTAGAAAAGCAAAACCTCCGTTAGCTCCCATTTTGTATGGGAATCCCCAAATATTGCCCAATCCAACTGCAGAACCTACAGCTGCCATCAAGAAGCCAAAGTTACTACCCCATTGACCTCTGCTATTTTCATTATTCATAATTACACCTTCCCTTCTAAATTTATAAATACTGTAAAAACCCTTTATTAACAAAAATCAATTAAATACATTAATTTCTGATAATAACACAAAAACCATACTAGCATTATAGCTTAGTATATTAAAAAAAACCATCTCCTCCTTTATCAAATTATTTTTAAAATTAAATCTATTTTATTATAGTATAAAACGTTTTCTTTGTCCAGCAAAATTTAAGCATAATATTCTAACAATATATTAATATTCCATAATATTACATAATATTAACAATATAAATAGAAAAGTTTTAACTAAAAAAAGATTCTAAGTCCATTTTAGACTAAGAATCTTTTATTGTTATCAAAATCACTATTTATTTCCTATTGAAAGCAGCAAGTTCAATACAATTCCCACAACAGCTGCTGTTGCAATTGCTGGCACTTGAATTCCAAACATAGGAATCATTCCGCCTTTAAATCCAAAACTTCCGCCAAGTCCAACTACTAATATTACTGCAATTACAGCAAGATTTTTAGAACTGAACATGTCAACTTTTCTGTCCATCATTATTGTAATACCTTGTGCTGCTATAACACCAAATAAGTAAATTGACAGTCCACCGATTACTGATGTAGGTATTGAATAAATTATATTTATAAGAGGTGTAAAGCAAGATATTATCATTGTTAAGATGGCTGCCAATATGAGTACAGCTACTGAAAAGTTTTTAGAAATTGCCATTGCGCTGATATTTTCACCATAGTTTGTACCGGCTGGTCCGCCAATAAAACCTGAAATCATATCTCCAATACCATCACCTATTAAATTTAAGCCAAGTTTATTTTCAATATCATATTTTTTAGTAACGCCCTTCTTTTTTGCCAGGTCATTAACATAAATATCAAGTTGATAAACATGTGCTGTTGATTCAGGAATAGTGGCGATTGCTATTGGCATTATAGCTACTACTGCGGTCAGAGATGGTTTAGGGAAAGTGAATATTGGTAATGTAAGTATTCCTGATGACTGAATAGTGTCAAATGATATAAACGGAATCCCAGTTACACTTCCAATTATCACAGCTACCATATAACCAGTAAGCAAACCAAACAATATTGGCAACTGGCTTAATTTACCTTTTAAGTATACAGAATACAATATAGTTGAAATTAAAGTTATAATAGCAATTAACCATGCCATGCTTCCCGCCAATGAAGCTTGACTTTCTGCAACTACTGCCGGATATGTTGCTGCATTTGTCATTGCGTTCGCCGCAAGTGACAATCCAATAATCATAGCTATGCTCCCTGTTACTGTAGGAGGAAGAACTTTGTCTATTTTATCTTTTCCTGAACGTTGGATTACATAACCTGCTATTATTGAAACAAATCCTGACATTATTATTCCAAATTGTGCTATTGAAATTTTATCGTTCAAAGAATATGCGGCAAATGCTTCAGCACTCATAATTGAAGCTATTGCTGCTATATAAGAAAAGCTCGAACCGTAGTAAAGTGGAATTTGTCTTCCTGTAACCAATATGAATCCTAATGTTGCTAAACCGCTTGCAAAGATTGTTGTTGAAACATGAAACCCTGTAATAAGAGCAACTAATACTGTTGCCGGAAACATTACGACAATCTGTTGTAATGCAAAGAATATAAGTCCTATAATTGGTGGACGCTCATCTGGCAAATAACCAAACACTTCGTTTTTTGATGACATAACTACCTCCATAATTTTTTTGCATTTAACCCTCCAAAATGGGGTTAGGGCATTTCACAGTCTCATTCACAAATTTATTTGCTCACTTCGTTCGCATAAATTTGGAATTCGTTGCGTTTGACCTACCAGCCATTTTTTAGAAAAAAGACTCTAAAAAATGGGGTTAGGGCATAAAAAAATCCTAACCGACCGTCAGGATTATTATACGCAAATTCAATCTACCTATACAAATCTTGACGGCATCACAGTACCGAGTTAAAGACCAATTTTTAAAAGTATACCACATATAAATATCTAAGTCAATTCCATATTTTTATAGAATTATATGTTATTTATTAATATGGATTTCTTATATTGTCATTGTCACGAAATTATGTAAAATAAAGGAAAAAGGGAAAGCAACAATATTTCAAACAATACAAGCCTTCTTGAAGATTGTTTGCTTCTAAAACTAAAATATTCACCTGTAATGGAATCCAAAATATCCATCCTGTTTGCTAAAACTACATATCTTTCATCTAATTCGAAAAAGTTACTAAACTTATCAAATATTTGCCTTGATTCAATAGTTCTGTTAAATTCCGAAGGTCTGCCCAGAAGTCTTACACTTTCAATACTTCTATATTTAAACCTTATGCATTTTGCAATGGTTGAAATCACTTTTCTTGTATTTGCTCTTAGATAGCCTTTATTTAAATACATCAGGAATTTACCAGCTTCATCCAAAACACCTGAGAGTTCAGTTTCTATCTTATATAGTTCTGTTGATTTTGCTAAAATTGTTGCAACCAAATCATCTATATTTTTATTATATTGATACTTTGCATCATCATCTTCCCATAAGTATACATATCCATCGCTTGATACAGCCATCACATGGGTTTCATTAAATTGAGAAAGTAATTTATTATCCAACTCTACAAATAACTTTTTCAAATATTCCAGAAAAATATAAATTTCGTTCTGTTTGAAATTTAAGAATGTAATACACCCAAACTTATATAAGTAAACAGATTTTTTTTCTGAATTATATTTAAGTATTTTTTCAATTTCTGTACTCTCTATTTTAATATATTCCTTCCACACTGCATCTTGTTTTATATTAAAAAAGGAAGCTATTTGAGCGAGAGGCAATTTTGTTGCAGCTTTATATGTATAAAAAATTATTTTTTCCATAATTCACCTGCCTTACTTCAGCAAATCAAGGAGCATAAGAAGCACTTCAATAACAATAAGAATAACCACTACCCATTCAACAAATAATCCACGTATAGAGTGACTTATCGAAGCAAGTCCATCTATTATACTTTTTAATATTTCAGTCTTACTTTTAATTACTTCATAACGGTCATTCAGTTCGAAAAACTCAGACATTCTTTCGTAAAAATGTGCAGCATCGCTGTTTGCCCAAGTAATGTCTGGCTTATCAAGAATCATTATATATGCAATTGTATTATATTCATGTCTTACAATTCTTGATGTTGTTCTTGCAAGCTCTTTGTTTCCAATATTCAATTTACCTTTTTCAAGATTATCAATTTTACTTTCAATATCATCAAGAATTCTTCCAAGCTGTTTTTCTATTCTTTCCAATGCTACAGATTTAGCAATTACAATTGAAATAAGTTCTGGATAAAACAACTCCAAATTCGGAATTTGAACATAACTGTCTGTAAATTCAACTTCTTTGTCCTCAGCATAATGAAGAGCATAGTCATCTTGAAACATAGTATATTGTGTTATGTTTATATCCGATTTTATTTTTTTTAAATAATTCATAAAAATCTCAGTATGATTTACGTTTGAATTAATGAAAACTATACTTCCGAATGAAAAAACAAGTATTTTTTCATTTTCACTTGCTTTTTCACCAATTATTCTTTCAAGCACACTCTCATTAAGAATAAGAGGCTCCTCCCATGTATACTTCTTTTTAATATTGCATTCTACAGCAATTTTATTCAAATCAATTTCATTTGTCACTGCATAGGTTTTAAATTTTAAATCATTCATATTATTCACCTCTTTCAATGCTATTTGTAAATTTAGCCTACTGATATCTAGTCATTAATATTATAACCTCATAATCAATAATTAAGCTATTATTGAAGTTGACTATTAATCTACTCTCTTATCTCCGAAAAAGAAAAGTGCCACAGTTCCAGGCCCTGTATGAGAACCTATTACAGTTCCAACGCTATTAATCATTACAGGTCCATTAAGATGCTTGAATTTATTTTCTATTAAATCAGCAACTTTTCGTGCGTCTTCATAACATGCTGAATTGGATATAAAGCACTTACCTGAATAGTCTACGCCATCTTTTGCATGTTCTTCCATCATTTTAACAATTTCAGCTATTACATGCTTTTTCCCGCGGAATTTCATTCTTGGAATGAGTTTTCCGTCATAACTCATATTCATCAACGGGCATATATTCAGCAAGTTTCCAATAATTGCTGAAGTTGATGATATGCGTCCACCACGTTTATAATGTGTCAGATCTGTAGAAAAAAACCAATGATGAATATTAAGTTTGTTTTCTTCTGCCCAAGTATAAATATCTTCTATTGTTGAACCATTGTCACGCATATAAGCTGCCGAATCTATAAGCAAACCATAGCCTGATGATGCGCCTAATGAATCCACCAATAAAATTTTTCTGTCCGGATATTTTAATAAAAGTTCATTTTTTGCGATACAAGCAGAATTGTAAGAACCTGATAACCCTGAGGAAAATGAAATATGCAAAATATCTTTGCCGTCTTTTAAAAACGGTTCAAAAAAGCTTATATATTGACCTACATTCACTTGTGAAGTAGTAGGCATTGCACCTGTTGAAATTTTACTGTAAAATTCTTCAAAAGACATTGTTTTTCCTAAGTCATCCGGATATTCCTGACCATCTATATTATAATGAAAACAAACAAATGGCACATTTATTTTTTCAAAATATTTGTTTGGCAAATCTGCTGTTGAGCAGCAAGTTAAAACATATTCTAACATATACAACACCCCTTTGTTTTGTTATTAAATAATTTCATATGAACTCCCCCCATCTGTTCAAGGTAGTGTCAATAAGACACTCCTCTTTTTTTATTAAAAACTTTTATTTTCAAGGGTTACAGAATTTTTTAAAATAAAAAACAATGACCCCCTATTTT
>NZ_JAWQJF010000130.1:0-28481 GCF_033447055.1 Sedimentibacter sp. | reverse complement strand
ATTAATTATTTAGTTGCAAGTAAGTTTGCGAAGCGATTTTCAATAGATATTAAACAGCATGAGGGACTCAGTTATTTTTCATTTCCAAAAACTTTTATGATTGCAATGGCAGGACTTTTGCTTTTGTCTTTTCTGTTGAGCATATTGAAAATAAATGTCGGAGCAATACAGCTTAACTTATTTATGATTGTATTTGTAGCAATGTTTTTCCAAGGCTTTGCAGTTTTAAAATTTTATCTTGAAAAGTCTAACATGAGCAAGGCTTTTAGAACAATAGTATTAGTAATTGTATTATTTATGAGTGCAGGTTTATCTCAAGTGCTTGCAGTTATTGGACTTATAGATTTGGCTATAGATTTAAGAAAGTTAAGATAAAAAGTATAACTTATTTTTGGAGGTAATGATGGATAATAAAATGACTCCTAAGTTTTTGAAGGATGATAGCGTTATATATTTTATAGTGATTATTATCTTAATTTCTATTTTCATTATAGAAGGCATGTACATTTATGTGGGATTTGCAGGCTTAGTTCTATTAGGTGTGACTGCAATCACCGTCAGAAAACAAGTATTAAGAGAAAAAGAACTTAAAAATTATATAATCGAATATACAAAAAATATAGAAAATTTATCAGTGAATTCTTTTTATTATTCTCCATTGCCGATATGCATAATTGGTCCTGCAGGAAAAATGTTCTGGTTCAATAATAAGTTTAAGGAACTTGTCGGAGACAGGGTAGATAACATTGAAAATATCGAAGAATATGATACTGATTTTCCGTTGAAATCTATGGAAGGAAATAAAGAAGGAACAATAAACAATATAGAAATCAAGGAATCTAACAAAAGCTTCAATGTTATGTATTACGAACTTGAAGAAAAGAAGTTTGGAGAAGGGGTATCTTATGTTTGTTATTGGAATGAAATTACAGCATACACTAGTTTGAAAACAAAATACAATGATGAACGTTCCATAGCATTACTTGTTCAAATAGATAATTATGATGAAATATCAGAAAAATTGGATAAGGGTGAAAAATCTGCAATGACTGCAGAAGTTGAAAAGATACTTAACAAATATGCTTCTGAAATGAATGGATTTGTACTTAAATATGATTCAGCTAAATTTTTGATAATGATTGAAAATAAATTTTTGGAGTCATTAGAAACTAAGAAATTTTCAATGCTTGATGATGTTAAAGCTTTAAAAGGTGCAGAAGATTATAATTTTACTTTAAGTATCGGTGTTGGTGCTTACGCAAAAAATCTTACTCAGCTTATCGAATATGCTAAAGGAGCTTTGGATGTTGCTTTGGGAAGAGGTGGTGACCAAGCTGTTGTGAAAAGAATAAATTCTGTTAAATTTTATGGAGGAAAAAGCAAGGCGGTTGAAAAACGTACAAAAGTTAAGGCTAGAATTATTTCCTATGCATTAAGGCAGATAATTGATCAAAGTTCGAATGTAATTATTATGGGTCACAGGGTTGGGGATATGGATAGTCTTGGTTCTTCAATCGGGCTTTATGCCATAGCGAGAAGCAGGGGTAAAAAAGCTTATATAGTATTGAATAATGTAAATTATGCATTGAAAAATATGTATGAAAGAATGAAAAATGAAGAAAGCCACTACAAGGATGCAGTGATAAATATGGAAACTGCTATGGGTTTAATTGATCAGAATACATTAATTGTAGTTCTTGATACACATAGGAAAAGCTACACGGAATCACCTGAATTATTGAGCAAAATAGATAAAATAGTTTTAATTGACCATCACAGAAGAAGCGAGGAATATATTGAAAGTACATTGCTTGATTATATTGAGCCATATGCATCATCAACTTGTGAACTCGTTTCAGAAATAGTGCAGTACATGGATGACCATATAAAACTTACCAAATTTGAAGCTGATGCACTTATGGCCGGAATAGTAATGGATACAAATTCATTCACATCTAAAACAGGAGTGAGAACTTTTGAAGCAGCATCGTTCCTTCGAAGAAATGGTGCAGATACTGCGGATGTTAAAAAATTCTTCAGTGAAAGTCTGGATTCCATGAAAAAGAAAACCGAAATCATTGAGAGATCTGAAATATTTTTTGGCGATGTGGCAATATCATATATTGATGAAATTTCTGAGGATTCCAATGTAATAGCAGCTCAAAGTGCAGCCGAGCTTTTGATGATTAAAGATGTTAAATTGAGTTTTGTGCTTGTAAGAAACGAGAGTTACATTAATATAAGCGGACGTTCTCTTGGTGATGAGAATGTGCAAGTGATTTTGGAATATCTTGGTGGCGGAGGTCATTTGAATATGGCCGGTGCACAGGTTCAAACCCAAGACATGGAAGAAGCAAAAGCTAGATTGTGTGAAGCAATAACACATTATAAAAAGGAGAGCAAAGGCTTATGAAAGTAATACTATTAGAAGATGTTAAAAATGTAGGAAAAAAAGGAACAACTATTAATGCTAAAGACGGATATGCAAGGAATTTTTTATTTCCTAAAAACTTAGCTATAGAAGCAACACCTGTGAATTTAAAGAATCTGGAGAGTGCAAAAAAACAAAAAGAAGAAAGAGAAAAACAACTTTTCGAAGAAGCAAAGAAACTTGAAGAAGAACTGATGAAGTTTACTGTTGTTATAAAATCGAAAACAGGTGAAAACGGAAAGCTCTTCGGTTCAATAACAACTAAGGAAATAGCTGAACATTTGGAAAGCGAACATGGTTTTAGCTTTGACAAAAAGAAATTCGATTTGGAAGAGCCTATTAAATCTGTTGGTGAATATTTTGTGAAAATTAAACTTCATTCTATGGTGAATGCTAAATTAAAGGTAATTGTAACAGAAAAATAAGAGGTTTGATATGGCTGAAATAATGAATTTAGGAAAAGTTCCTCCCCATAATTCTGAAGCTGAACAGACAGTGCTTGCATCTGCTTTATTAGATCACATTGCAGTTGAAAAAATTGTGAATTTGCTAAATAATGATGATTTTTATTATGAAGCTAACAAAGAGATTTATGACAGCATTAAGCAAGTGCATATTCAGAACATCCCGGTGGATGTTCTTACTGTTTCTGAAGAACTTAAGAAAAGAGGAAAAATAGATTATATTGGTGGTTTTGAGTATTTGGCAGGACTTACTGAAAATATTATAACATCTAAAAATGTAGAAGCTTATTGCAATATTATAAGAGAAAAGTCGACACTTCGAAAACTTATAAGCGTTTCAAATGAAATAATTGAAAAAGGATTCAAAGAAAGCGACGATGTTCAGAAAGTTATAGAACTTGCTGAATCAAGAATATTTGCTATTTCTCAAAATAGAAGTATTAATTCTTTTGCAGAAATAAAAGATGTGCTGATGGAAGTGTTTAACCAGCTTGAAGAAAGAGCCATGAATAAAGGTAGCCTCACGGGAATTACTACAGGGTATGATGATTTGGACAGAATGACATCTGGACTTCAAAAATCAGACTTGATTTTGCTGGCTGCAAGACCATCTATGGGAAAGACTGCTCTAGCTTTGAACATTGCTATGAATGCTGTTAAGACGGGTGCTTCAGTTGCACTCTTCAGTCTTGAAATGTCCAAGGAACAATATGTGCAGAGAATCATCAGCACGGAATCCATGGTTGAAAGCACTAAACTTAGGACAGGCAATCTTGATGATGATGATTGGAGCAGACTTATATCTGTAATGAGTACTATTTCTTCCTATAAAATTTTTATAGATGATACAGCATCTGTCACTTTGTTTGAAGTAATGTCAAAGTGCAGACGTTTAAAAATTGAAAAAGGTCTGGATTTGATTATTATAGATTATCTTCAACTTATGACTGACGGCGGCAAAGGTGGAGATAACAGGCAGCAGGAGATTTCCAACATTTCAAGGGGTCTTAAAGCAATGGCAAGAGAGCTTAACTGCCCTGTAGTGGCATTGTCACAGCTTTCCCGTGCTCCTGAATTAAGAAATGACCACAGACCTATTATGTCTGACTTGAGAGAGTCTGGAGCTATTGAACAGGATGCTGATGTTGTAATGATGCTTTACAGAGATGAATATTACAACAAAGAAGAATCTGAAAAAAAGGGTATTACAGATGTTATTATAACAAAACAAAGAAATGGCCCTGTAGGAACGGTAGAACTTGCGTGGATAGGACAATACACGAAATTTGGGAATATACAGAAATAAAAATGAATAATGAATATTTAACAATGAACAATTAAGGTAAAAAAATTCAGGAAATAATCATCCTGAATTTTTATTTTTTATACCTAAATAAACTTTCAGACCTTGTCATTCTGATGGCGTATGCCCGAAGAATCTCATGTTAAAATAAAGTATGAGATCCTTCACTACCGTTCAGGATGACATAAAAGGTTTTGCCATTAATCTCATGATTTAATCTTTAAATTTTTCTTGCTATTATTATTTTAGTTCCTGGATTGAGGACATTATCTGTTGGCAAGTCGTTAAGTTCTTTTAAATAATTTATGGATAAATTATAATTTTTGGCTATATCCCAGATTGATTCTCCGGGCTGGACTACTCTGAAAATTAAGCTTGGCATTTTGCTGTGATCTACAGGGCCTGCTTCAGTAATATTGCTTATTACTGATAATTCATCTTTGTTCATGAATTTTAACTTTACATCAATATCGCAATTTACAACCACTGAACTGCTTCCTTTTCTGCTAGCTCTGCATTTGCTGATTTTTACGTCAGAATTAATTGTTTCTGCAGAATCTCCTTCTTGCAGGTCTATGGATGCAGTAAAAGGAAGTGAGCCGTATGCTCTGTCAATTTTATTTATGTCGCCGTTTAAATACAATATGTTCACATCCAAAAACCCATCAACTAAATAATTATCATCTGACAATCTTTTTTCTGAAATTTTAGGGCTTATATCTACAGTGTAAATATCTTTAATAGTTCCATCTAAAACGTCTAAGTTGTTTTCGAATTTTACAGTTTTATTTACAATGTCTTTTAACGAGCTTAAATTTACTTTTTGTGAATCAATACCAAGCAGCGATTCTGTGGAATAGCAATCCATTATTATATTTTTTTCAATTGTATCATATAGTTCGGTATTTACTGTGAAGGATAAATTGAATTCAATGAGTTTTTTCTCATTGTCATAATTATCTACTATTGAATATGTCATTTCATTTTGCGCAATGTTTATATCTTTTAAAGTAGCATCACCTAAATTTTTTACTTCTATATAGTGAGTAAATGGAAATTCTTCTGATATAAATCCTGTTGAGTTTAAGCTGTTATCTTCAGCATACAAAAATTCCACTTTGCATATTCCTTCTACCAACATCTTTTCTTCTAAAGTATCAATATTTGTTATATATATTTCGGAATCTGCTTTTAGTATTCTGGCTATTTCATCAGAAGATTTATTTAGTTCTACTGCATCTTTAATGGTTGCTTCTTCTGACAACTTAGATACAGCATCTGTATATTTAATATTTTTTGTTTTTGCCTGGAAACTCCCGTCTGATTCTAAGTTAGAAACAAAATTTATCGGGTGTTTATTGATTACATCTGTTTCAAGTATTATTACTGCTTTAACAGTAAAGCTTGTGCTTGTCAGTTGATCTGTGTCGATGTAGTCAATATAAGCATTTACCTGAGCATTCATATCGTCTGTTGCCCCTGCAACGTGAATATTTTCTGAAAATGGTATTTTATCTGACATGGAACATGCTATAGTTTCTTCATCGTTGGAACGATATATAATATTATAAATCAAATCTCCTTCAACAGTCACATTGTCAGCTTTTACTGAAGCATTGTGTATTTTAATTTTTCCTTCAGTTAATATTATTTTTTCTATATCAGGCAAGTTATCTTGAACAGTAAATTCGTTTTCTAATAAAACTTCAGTGGAACTTGAATCAATGATTTCATTAATATTAAAAGTATCGCTAAATAATTTAAACAAATTAAATCCTCCTTTAAGCTTATACAGTGTATCAGCATTCTTTTATAAATATATATGCATTATAAATTATCATAGTACAACTTAAAGGCAAAAAGGATAAAAATTTTTAAAAAAACAATAAAAAATTATTGACCTTTTATTTCTTTTAATATAAAATTGGTTAATGAATATTTATCTAAATTTGTTGTTTTTTTAATTCAATGTTTTTTGTGATAGCATAATAATATAGAAAAATTATATATTCTGAACTAAAAGAGACTAAAAAAAAAACCCCTTTTTTGTCTCTTTTTTATGTTTTAAAACAATTGCATTTATAACAATTTAGTAAAGGATTAAATAATAGAGAGCAGTATAAGAAATTATAGGTGTGCAGGAGGAGAAAATGCCAAAATATATTTTCATAACAGGAGGAGTTGTTTCTTCATTAGGAAAAGGGATTACAGCAGCTTCATTGGGAAGACTGCTTAAAGCCAGAGGTTTAAAAGTAACTTTACAGAAATTTGATCCTTATTTAAACGTCGATCCGGGAACTATGAGCCCATACCAGCATGGTGAAGTATATGTAACTGACGATGGTGCTGAAACTGATTTAGACTTGGGACATTATGAGAGAATTGTAGATATAGATTTGACTAAATATAGCAGTATTACGTCGGGTAAAATCTATTGGTCAGTTTTAAACAAGGAAAGAAGAGGAGATTATCTGGGAGGAACGGTTCAAGTAATTCCGCATATAACTAATGAAATTAAGTGTATGTTGAAAAGAGTTTCAACTGTTCAAGATGTTGATATAGTTATTACTGAAATTGGCGGTACAGTTGGGGATATTGAAAGTCTTCCATTTTTGGAAGCAATACGTCAAATTCGCTATGAAGTTGGTAGAGAAAATGTTATCTATATACATGTAACACTGCTTCCATATTTGCAAAAAGCAGGTGAGCTTAAAACAAAACCAACGCAACACAGTGTAAAAGAATTATTAAGTATAGGAATACAACCTGATATGCTTGTTTGTAGAACAGAAAAAGAATTAACCAGAGATTTAAAAGATAAAATAGCCTTGTTCTGCAACGTTGAAAAACAAAATGTTATACAAAATGCTGATGCAGATTCTTTGTATGATATTCCTCTCATGTTGGAAAAAGAAGGATTGGCAAAACTAGTTTGTGAGCGATTTGGTTTAGTATGTAAAGAGCCTGACCTTGAAGAGTGGAAAGGAATGGTTCAACGTTCTAAAAGTCCAAAACATTATGTGAAAATTGCATTGGTAGGAAAATATTGTGACCTTAGAGATGCATATCTTTCTGTTGCTGAAGCTTTGAAGCATGCAGGCATTGACAATTCAGCTAACGTAGAAATTGCTTGGATTCATTCAGAGAAAGTAAATGAAGAAAATTACAAGGAAATTCTAAAGAATCATGATGGTATTTTAGTTCCCGGGGGTTTTGGAGACAGAGGAATCGAAGGTAAAATCCTTGCTGCCAGATACGCAAGAGAAAATAAAGTTCCATTTTTAGGAATTTGCCTTGGAATGCAATTGGCCGTTGTTGAATTTGCAAGAGGAATTCTGGGGTATACTGATGCAGACAGCACTGAATTTAATGCTGAATCAAATTATCCGATGATAGATATTATGGATGAACAAAAAGATATAGAAAACAAAGGCGGTACAATGAGACTTGGAAGTTATCCTTGTAAGCTTATTGACGGAACAAAAGCGAAACAAGCATATGACGGTGCTGATTTAATCAATGAAAGACACAGACACAGATATGAATTCAACAATAAATTCAGACAAGTATGCGAAGAAAATGGACTAATTTTTTCTGGAGTTTCTCCTGATAACAAGCTTGTTGAAATAGTTGAATTGAAAGATCATCCTTGGTATGTAGCATCTCAGTTTCATCCCGAATTTAAATCAAGACCTACGAGAAGCCATCCGTTGTTTAAAAATTTTATAAAAGCTTCTATTGAAAATAAAAAAACAATTAAAGATTTATAATAAAAAGGGATGTTGCATTAATGCAACATCCCTTTTTGTGACAAAAAGTAATTTTCAACCTAGTCATTAAACTATTTATCTGCTATGCTTAATGTTCCAGCGTAAATGCTTAGTATCATTAAAATTTGAGGAGTGAAAAAAACAGAGTCAACCATTCCGTGTATCATGGTCATTGCCAGAACTGTCAGTGCTGTAATCCATATAGCATTATTTTGACTGTGTATTTTATTCCATAGTTTTTTTATCATTTTATAAAACATACTTAAAGAAATACTAAGACCTATTATACCTGTTTCAGTAAAAATTTGCAGGTATAAATTGTGGCAATGTTCAATATTTGGTTTTACAACATTTGAATATTGAGAAATGTGCTTAAATAATGTTCCAAATCCAATGCCTGTAATAAAGTTATCCTTTATGATTTCTATGCATGCTTTCCAGATTTCAAGCCTGTACATGAGGGAACTATCTTCTGCAGCTCTTCCAGGATCCATTCGTCCTATTCCTAAAATAATATCCATGCCGAAAATAGCTAAGGAAATTATAATAGCAAATTTTAAATATTTTTTATTGAATATGCTTCCGATTAAAAAAGCAATTATTAAGGAAATCCATGATGTTCTTGAAAAAGTAAAAAACAAGCATAAAATTCCTGTTAAAAAAACAAACCACTCTAAATTGATTTTTTTTAAATCTAAATTTGTGCAAACTATTAGAATTATGAAATTTATATAAAAACCTAAAATGTTGGGATTGAAAAACGTGGAATAAACTCTTCTGCTCAATTGATATTTATCTGCATCAACCCACTTGCCGGGCATTGTAAATTCGGGGCTGAAATATTGTGAAATTCCTATTATAAAAACAACTATAGATACTATATAAGTTAACTTTACAATTTTTCTTAAATCTGATGGATTTAATGATGTACTGAGTAAATAAAATGAATATAAACACAATACCATCATTATTCCGTAAATAGAGGAAATCAATTTATATTGGGAAAACAAAATTCCTATAAGGATATAAAAAAATATTAACTTAATTATTGTATTTTTTTCTGTTATGCTGATATTTTTTTTGATTGCTTGAACAATAAAAACTGCTGCAACAAACATATAAGCAGCAGGAATAAATATTACTGACAATATTAATAATAAAAATGGCTTGACATCTGTTTTGTTTAATAGTATTTCAGTATTAAATTTTTCGCTGTTTATTTCATAATTCATAATATTCCTCTTATTTTTAATATTAATTATATAAGTTGTAAATAAAATTCTTGGAATAATCATAATAATTCGACTTGTTTTTATAACAATGTTAACACATACGCATTATAATTTCAATGTTTATGAACAAAATGAATAATAAATAATATATATGTAATAATAAAAAGATATGAATTATTCTAAAGGGAGGTAGCTATGTTTGACTTTTTTAGCTCTATTTCAGTAATTTATTTGATTAATATTGCAATGGCTGTTGTTGTAATTTTTTTAGAGCGAAAAGATCCTACTGCTACCTTGGCATGGGTTATGGTTTTGTTGATTTTTCCGGGATTTGGATTCGTATTGTTTTTAATGCTGTCACAAAATTTCAGCAGAAAAAAATTATTTACAATGAAAATATATACTAAAAAAACATTTGGAGATTATATTAAAGTTCAACAAGACCTTTTCAATTCGGGTGGATTGATATTTAATGATACATATGTTGAGAGATTTAAGGATTTAATAAAAATGAATTTGTTTTTTCACAATTTCTCATACACTCAAAATAATGATGTGAGAATTTATACTGATGGACAGGAGAAATTTCGTGAATTGTTTGATTGTTTAGAAAACGCTAAGCAGCACATTCATATGGAATATTATATTATAAAAAATGATGATCTTGGAAATAAGCTTCTTGATATTCTTAAGAAAAAAGCTGAAGAAGGAATAGAGGTACGACTGATGTTTGATTCAGTAGGCGGAAGACGGATTAACAAGGAGAAAATTGAAGAGTTAAAAAAATCAGGAATGAAAGTTGCAATTTTCTTTGCAAGCAATTTTCCGTTTTTTAATTTCAAGGTAAATTACAGAAATCACAGAAAAATTGTTGTTGTAGATGGTAAAACAGCATTTATCGGGGGCTTTAACATTGGTGATGAATATATCGGATTGAACAAAAAAGTAGGATATTGGAGGGATACTCATTTAAAAATCGAAGGAGATGCAGTAATAGATTTGCAGACACGTTTTTTCCTTGACTGGGGTTATGTATATAAGGAAGATTTAATGTTTTTTCCAAAATATTTTCCTGATAATAAAAATAGCGGAAATATAGGAATGCAAATTATAAGCAGCGGACCTGATAAACTTGATGAAACAATTAAAAGTAATTATGTAAAAATGATAAATTCAGCAAAAAAAAGTGTTTTAATTCAAACTCCTTACTTTATACCTGATGCAAGCGTGTTTGAATCTATTAAAATTGCTGCAATGTCAGGAGTTGATGTGAAAATAATGATTCCTTGCAAGCCTGACCATCCATTTGTATATTGGGCAACATATTGGTATTGCGGTGGTCTTTTGCAGTATGGTGTAAAAATATATACTTATGAATATGGTTTTTTGCATGCCAAGACACTTGTAATTGACGGAATTGTATCATCAGTCGGCACAGCTAATTTTGATGTTAGAAGTTTTAAACTGAATTTTGAATGCAATGCATTGATTTATGATACAACAATTTCAAATATGTTGCAAAATATCTTTACGGAAGATTTGAACTATTCGTTGGAACTAACAAGAGAATTGTACCTTGAGAGAGGAATTATAATCAAAATTAAGGAATCAATCTGTAGATTATTGGCACCCATTCTATAATTATATTACATTGATATTTAATTCTTATATTGATATAATATGTTATATATAAAACTTAAAAATCAGGTGGTTACATGAAAAGATATTTTGTAATATACAATCCTTCATCCGGAAAAGAACTTGCTGCACAGAAAATATTTCATGTTGCTGAAACAATTATGGAAATTGAAGATGTAGAATTTACATTTTATGCAACAAAGAAAAAAGGCGATGGACAAACAGCTGCAATACATGGATGTGAGAACGGATATGATATGATTATTTCCTGCGGAGGAGATGGAACTGTTCATGAAATAGTCAATGGTATTATGAAAAGCTCAAGAAAATCAAAATTGGCCATATTGCCGGCAGGAACAGTCAATGATTTTGCGGAGCAACTTAAGATGCCAAAAGCTTGTGCAAATTTTGCTTCTCTGATTTTAAAGCAAAGTTTTAGAACAATAGATGTTGGTAAATTCAATAATGATTATTTTATAAATGTGGTTGGTGGAGGAGCTTTCACAAGCATACCACACAATGTTACAGTTGAAGCTAAAACAATTCTTGGAAAGTATGCATATTATATTCGAGCTGCTGTTCAAGTACCCGGAGAGTTAGATAATACACATAACATTACCTATGAAATTGATAATACGCAGTATAAAATCAATACACTTCTTTTTCTTATTATTAATTCAGCCGGTGCAGGCGGATTTAAAAATCTATGCCCAAATGCAAAACTTAACGATGGATTTTTGGATATAGTTATTTTTGAAAAAACAAACAACGCTGAATTGCTTCAAATTTTCACAAAAGTGTTTAACGGACAGCATATAACACATCCAAAAGTTCACTATTATCAAGGTAAAAATATAAAAATAAGTTCGGATTTAGATTTATCTATTGATACTGATGGTGATTTTGGTGGTTTTGCACCGGCTGAAATATCTTCTGTACATAATGCTATCGAATTGCTGGTTCCTTAATGTTATACAGTTTTTAAAAAGTTATTGATTAATGCTGTGGATTTTTTTGCAGCTATTTGAACAAATGATGGGAAATCCATATGTGCTGAGCCGTCTGCTTTGTCGGATATGGCTCTTACTATGCAAAAATCCACATTGTTTAAATAACAAACGTGTCCTATTGCTGCACCTTCCATTTCTGCACACAATGCATTGAAATGTTCAACTATATATTCTTTTTTAGACATATTGCATATGAACTGATCTCCTGATGCAATTGTTCCAACAAATACATTTGTTTTTTCTATCAGTTTAGCTGCATTTTCTATTTTTTCTACTATATTAGGTGAGCATGGAATTTCAATCAAATTAATACCTGATATAAGACCAATGGGATCTCCTATTCCAGAAGTATCAAAGTCATGCTGAACTACTTTGTTTGAAATAACAAGATCTGCAATATTAAGATTTGAATTAAGACTACCTGCAACTCCGGTGTTTATAATTACATCCGGTGAATATTTCAATATCATTGTTTGAGCACATACAGCTGCATGGACTTTACCGATTCCACATTTTGCAACAATAACATCTTTACCCTGCAATTTTCCTTCATAATATACAACACTGCTTATTTCTTCTTTTTTAATATTCTCCATTGATTCTATAAGTCCCGCAACTTCAACATCCATTGCACCTATAATTCCTATTTTCATTCTTTCCCTCCAAAGTTTATAATTTATTTTAATATACGCAAATATAAATGTCAATTAATAGATACTTCACTATTGCTCAGGATGACAAAAACAGAGAATCAATAGTCTGGAAGTTTCTTAGCAACTCTTTTCAAAATATGTTTATTATTATGTAAATTGTGTTAAAATATATATTATGACAAATAAGGGTGATAAAATGCATTATATTTATATTGTAGAGTGCTGTGATGGCACATTGTATACAGGATACACCAACGATTTGGAAAAAAGGATTAAGATACATAATGAAAAAAAAGGAGCTAAATACACAAGAGGAAGAACTCCTGTCACTTTGAAATATTATGAAGAATATGAAAGTAAAATCGATGCAATGAAAAGAGAAGCAGAAATAAAAAAATTAAAAAGGTTTAAAAAGCAAATATTGTGTGAAATGTAATATTATGAAAATTTAATTTGTATAGCTTGTAAAATTTTGTTATAATTACAGTATTAAATTGTGAGGGGTGATCTTTATGAAGTCAAACTTAGTTGTTGACAGTTGTGTGGATTTTAATGAAGATACAGAAAATATTGAAAGGGTACCATTTAGAATATTAATTGAAAATGAAGAAATTATAGACGAAGAATTGGATATAAATGAGCTTATCAGAAAAATGAAAAACACCTCTTCTCAAATAAAAACTGCATGTGCTCCTCCGGATGATTTTATAAATAAATTGAAGAAAGAAACAACAAATTTTGTTGTTACAATTTCAAGCCAGTTAAGTGGTTCTTACAACAGTGCTATAGTTTCTGTTGAAACTATGAAGGAAAAATTTCCTGAAACCATTGTGCATGTTATTGATTCAAAATCTGCTGCAGCAGGAGAATCTCTTGTAGCCGTGAAAGTAAAACAATTAATTGAAGAAAATTTTAATGCATCTGAAATAATTGAACAAACAAATAAATACGTATCTAAATTAAAAACATTTTTCATTCTTGATTCATTGGATAATCTTGCTAAAAATGGCAGAATTACAAATTTTAAAGCAATTTTGGCAAACATAATGCACATTGTTCCTATAATGGGGGAAGACGGGGAAGGCAAAATTGTTTTAAAGGAACAAGTAAGAGGAAAGAAGAAGGCGTTTGCTAGGCTTGTAGATATGCTTTCTGAATATAACATAGATTTTGAAAATACAATTCTTGGCATAACTCATGTAAATTGTCTGGAAAAGGCTGAAAAACTAAGAGATGAAATAAAGAAAAGATATCCATTTAAGGACATCAAAATCTTTAAGTCTTCAGGTTTAAGCACTGTTTATGCAGACGATGGAGGAATAGTTATAGCATTTTAAATAACTAAAAAAAATTAAATAATTATTTTGTTAATTCATACTGAATGTGGGTATATTTAATTTATAAACTTACATGGAGGTATTTAAATGAATTATAAAGAAATAATATCAAAAATTAAATCAGTGAGAAATTACAAAAATGAAGAAATCAGTCCTGAAAAAATCAATGAATTGAAAGATTATTTTAATAAAGGTAAAAGATTAATTGAGGACATTGAAATAGAAGTTTTATTAAAAAACAAAAGTGAAGTATATGAACAGCTTAAAGATTCTGCAGGTTATAATGAGTTTATGTTGGAATCTCCTCACTACATGGTTTTTCTCTCTGAAGAAAAAGACCACTATATTGAAAACACAGGATATGCAGCTCAAGATATAATGCTAAAAGCTTTTAGCCTTGGAATCGGTTCCTGCTGGATAACATTTAAAGATGGAGAAGCAATAAAAAATAAATTAAACATCAATTCTGACAAGAAACTTACGGCACTTATTTCACTTGGATTTGACAATAATAAAAATAAAGTAATATATGAAACTATATATGAACATAATCCTACAAAGACTGATGTTAAAGTGGTAGAAGATAATGTTTCTTACAGACTAGGCATAAGGGATATTGTATTTATGAAAAAATGGGGAGAAAATGCAGATCCCGATGAACTTGTTAACATAGGTCTTTTGGAAGGCTTTGTAAGCGCAGGACGTGCACCTTCAACAAGAAACAGGCAGCCTTGGAGATTCATTGTTGATAACGAAACAATAGTTTTGGCTTTAAGACATGATTCATATGCTAATGAGTATGAGGAGAAAATTGATACAGCTGTAATTATGCTTTACTTTGAAGCAGTAATAGATAGCACTATGTTTGATATTACATGGAATTTCGGAAAACCAGAAAAAAATTATGAAATTCCGGATGATTATAAAATTGTAGGATACTGCATCAGTTAATAATACAAAAATTGAAGGCGCAAAAGCACCTTAGCTTGATGACAAAGTAAACTTTCCGACCTTGTCATTCTGAAGCTCAGAAGTGCTTATAGGGGAATTAATGAACTTCAAACCAGAAATATTGGATAAGATGTCAAACCTGAGATGTATACAATCTTTTAGAGAATGAAAGTGCAGAATTATTTTCTGCACTTTCATTTATTTATTCAACTTTTAAATTGCATTGGCAGCTCACGGGGCACTGAGTATATACGGAATTATTCACGCAGTTTGAATTAAGTTTGTTTTTTAATATGTAATTTGGTTCTGTTTTAAAGTCATTTTTAAGTTTTACCATGTATCCTATTCTTTTTGATTCAGAAGGCTGTAAATTTCCTATATCCCATTTAATAATAGTTCTTCCATTGAATTTATAAACATTACGTGGTTCTAAATTGCATGAATCTGCTATAAATTCCAATCCTTCATCTAAAATACTTCTTAAATAAACGCTTCTTGACATATCGTATTGCCCTGCATTGCAATGAACATAATATTTTGTTGTTTCTCCTGATTTGATTGTTTCATCGTCACATTTTACTTGTATTTCATAGTCATGTGCTAAAGATTCAGTACTGCATGAATCAATATTGTTTTCATTGATTAAATGGCCGTAAAAATTAATTTTGCTTTTATGCGGTATTTTATCTCCTGAGTTTTCAAGACAGTTTTTAGTGTACTTGTCACACAGGGCAATATCAAATGTGAGTGTATTTGTTGAATTTGGAGAAATAATAAAGTTGTTGGCAAAAACAATAACATTGTTGTTCCCAAGTTCAGCACTAGGTTCTATAACGCATGTTTTTTCAAGTAATGACACATCTGGACCTGAATGAGTCATGTTTTTAAAATAGCGTATGCCATTTCCCAACGTGGAACTAAATGAGCATAATTTAGGATATTCACAAACGTTTTTAAATTCAATTTTAAGTTGATAAATTCGTGAGGGTATGAAAAGGGTATTAGGAATACCAGCTCCTTTTAACAGTCCTATTGGGGCATCTATGGAAATAGTACAATCTTTCATATAGTTCATTCCTTTCTTGATAATATAAAGATGCATAATGTATATTATTCCTGTCGATATAATTTGTGTAAATTAAATATAAAAAATTATGGAGTTTTAAGTTAAATTATGTTAGTATTATTTATCACCAAAATGAGATAAAACGAATTGTCAGGAGGGTATTATGCGAAATATAAAAATATATTCAAGCAACGCATGCTCAAATTGCACGGCTGCAAAAGAGTTCATCAAGGAAAAAGGATATGAGTACGAAGAAAAAAATGTATCAACAGATCCCGCAGCTAGAAAAGAATTAATATCTATGGGTTACATGGGTGTTCCTGTAATAATGATTGACGAAGATGTTGTTGTTGGATTTAACAAAAGCAAGCTAGAAGAATTATTATAGTTGTAGGAGGGGTTACCCTCCTTTTTAAATTTACATTATTAACTAAATATCTAAAATATTTACATACTATTAAATAAAAATAAGTTAATAATATATATAAGCAAACATTTTAACAGCTGTTTAATTGTTGCTTTTCAAATAAAAAACCGGCTTATGCCGGTTTTTGCTTTATTATTTATTTAATGCAGCTAATAAAAGTTCAAGATTCATTCCATGAACTGCTGCGGCTTCTTCTAATGTTTCCATTTGAGCGCTAGGGCATCCTACACAACCCATTCCATAAGCCATCAATATTTCTGCTGCATCTGGTCTCGCTGAAACAACTTGATTAATAATCATGTCTTTTGTTATTACCATTGTTTTTCCTCCTTAATTAATTAGTAAAAATGTTACTTATAGTATTATACAATGTGTCAAAAATATAATCAATAAAATAATTTATAAAAAATTACCAACGTATTCCTAAATCATAGGTTTAAAAACTGTTTGAATTGAAGTTTGATGTATGATATAATTTAAAAGATTTAAACTTAAGCTATTGAAATTGATTTATTGAATTTTGGCATATAATCATACTTTTATAATTTTGATTTTTAAAACATTGTTTAATTATGACCATATAATTTATATGCAAGAAATAAAGGAGACTCTAATATGTATCGTGAATTTAATGAAAAAATAAGTTATATGAAAGAATGTATACAGAAAAAGTATAAATTAAAGGGACTTTTAAAACAAACAGAACAGGATATGATTAGAGAGAAGCTTCTTTTAAATAAAATTTTAAATGACATTGAAAAGGAAAATCAATATATTTTAAAGTTGGAGTCAGCAAATATTACTTCATTATTTTATTTAATATTAGGAAATGAAGAAGGTAGACTTGTAAAAGAAAAACAAGAATTATTAAAAGTAAGATTAAAGTATGACCAATGTAGACACAATGTAGAATTTCTTGCAGAAGAGTCTAAAGAAATAGTTAATAAACTTTCAAGTATTGAAGTTTGTGATTCTGATTATGAGGACCTTATAGATAAAAAACTGGAAGGTATACATATTGAAGACAAAGAAACAAGTGAAGAACTGAAAAAATTTATCAAACGAAAAGAAAGTATGAAATTCAACATAAAAGAAATCGATGAAGCTATAATATGCGGGGAAGAAGCATTGATAGCTATAGAAGAAACAATAAAGCAGCTTGAAAGTATAGAAGATTGGGGAATTGTATGCATTGGTGACAATGGTATTGATTCAATTAAGCACAATCACGTTGATGAAGCAAGAAAATATGCTGAAGAAGCGCATAGGATGCTTTTAAGGCTTAATAGAGAAATTTCAGATATAATTATGATGACAGGTGCTGAAATTGCTGTTAGTACATTTGAAACATTCGCAGATAGTTTTTTTGACGGATTGATATTTGATTGGGTAGTGCAGTCGGAAATCAGCAAGTCGCTTGATGCTGTAAAAAATACAAAAAATCAAACAGACAAGGCGATGTCAAAGCTTTATGAGGAAAAAGTCACAGAAGAATTTATGATTAATCAAATAGAGGATCAAATAAACCGCATTATAGAGAATGCTTAAAATATATTGACAATAAAATAAATATGTTGTAGTATAACTTTATCACATGACTGGCGGAATTGTGGGTTACCACGAGGGAGTGTGAATTATATTAAAAGTCGACCGCCTGGGCTATGCTCAGGTGGTTTTTTGTATCCCTGAGCAAATACTTTGGGAGGAAGCATTATGAAAGAAGCATGGAAAAATTTTAGAACAGGGAATTGGACAGAAGAAATTGATGTAAGGGATTTCATTCAGAAAAATTATAATCCTTATGAAGGGGATGAAAATTTTTTATGTGGTCCTACTGAGAAAACAAGAAGTTTGTTTGTAAAAGCTTCAAAATTGATGAAAGAAGAACTTGAAAAAGGGGTTTCTGACATTGATACACAACATATATCTGGAATTGATAACTTTGAATCCGGATATCTTGATAAAGATAATGAAATAATAGTTGGATTTCAAACTGATGCACCTTTAAAAAGAATGATTAATCCTTTTGGGGGCATAAGAATGGTGGAGCAGTCTTTGGAGGCATATGGATATGAAGCATCCGAAGAATTGCTGGATATATTTCACAAATACAGAAAAACTCACAACCAAGGAGTTTTTGATGTTTATACGCCGGAAATGAAGGCAGCAAGAAATGTAGGATTGTTGACAGGTCTTCCTGATGCTTATGGAAGAGGAAGAATAATTGGAGATTTCAGAAGAATTGCTCTTTACGGAATAAATTATTTGGTAGAAAAAAAAGACGAAGAATATAAAAATATAACATTGCCTATGACAGAAGAAAATATTAGGGCAAGAGAAGAAATAAAAGAACAAATAAGAGCATTGAAAGCTATGAAATCAATGGCTGCAAAATATGGAATAGATATTTCTAATCCTTCAACGAATGCAAGGGAAGCGGTTCAGGCCGTTTACTTTGGATACTTGGCGGGTGTAAAGGAAAGCAATGGTGCAGCCATGTCTCTTGGAAGGGCTAGTACATTTATAGATATATTTGTCGAACGTGATTTAAACAGTGGAATGCTGACTGAAAATGAAGCACAAGAAATCATAGACCAGTTTGTTCTTAAACTTCGAATGGTTCGTCATTTGAGAACTCCGGAATACAATGAATTGTTTGCAGGGGATCCAAATTGGGTTACAGAATCACTAGGTGGCATGAGTCTTGATGGAAGAACATTAGTGTCTAAAACTTCATTCAGGTTTTTGCACACGCTGAATAATTTGTCATCAGCACCTGAACCGAATATGACTGTTCTTTGGTCAAACAATCTTCCGGAAGGATTTAAAAAATACTGTTCTAAAATGTCAATTGAAACATCAGCAATCCAATATGAAAATGATGATGTAATGAGGACTGTGTATGGGGATGACTATGGAATTGCTTGTTGTGTATCAGCTATGCGTATTGGCAAGGATATGCAGTTTTTCGGAGCAAGATGCAATTTGGCTAAGTCATTGTTAATGGCTATTAACGGTGGTGTAGATGAAAAAAAGAAAATAAAAGTTATTAAAAATATTGGAATAATTAGTTCAGAGGTTTTGCAATATGATGAAGTATTAAATAATTATAAAAAAACATTGGGATATGTTGCAGAGCTCTATGTAAATACTATGAACATAATTCATTATATGCATGATAAATATGCTTATGAATCAGGACTTATGGCTCTTCACGATTACAATGTAGGAAGACTTATGGCATTTGGGGTAGCAGGTCTTTCTATTGTTGCAGATTCATTAAGCGCTATTAAATATGCTGTGGTAAAACCTGTTCGTGATGAAAATGGAATAACTGTAGACTTTGATATAGATGGTGAATTTCCTATGTTTGGAAATGATGATGACAGAGTTGACAAAATAGCTGAAGAAGTTCTTGAATTTTTCTCCAATGAATTAAAAAAGCATAGAACTTACAGAGATGCAAAACATACATTATCCGTTCTAACCATTACATCAAATGTAGTGTATGGAAAGAAAACAGGTACAACACCGGATGGAAGAAAATCGGGCGAACCATTTGCTCCAGGAGCTAATCCAATGAATGGAAGAGATAAAAGCGGTGTATTGGCTTCACTTAATTCAGTAGCTAAGCTTAAATATAAGGATGTTTGTGAAGACGGTATATCAAATACATTTACAGTAGTTCCGGAAACACTTGGAAAATTAGACAGACACAGAATAGATAATCTTGCTAATATATTAGATGGATACTTTGTGCAGGAAGCTCACCATATAAATGTAAATGTTATGAATAGAGATACTTTGTATGATGCTATGGAAAATCCTGAGAAATATCCAAATCTTACAATCCGAGTATCTGGTTATGCAGTAAACTTTAACAGATTAACAAGAGAACAACAGCTTGATGTAATAAGCAGAACATTCCACGACAAAATGTAGGTATGCTATGGAAAAAGGATATATACATTCGATAGAAACACTGGGAACACTTGATGGCCCTGGTATTCGTACGGTTGTTTTTTTTCAAGGATGCAAACTCAGGTGTGTATATTGCCACAATCCTGACACTTGGATTTTTAATAAAGGTACAGTTTCAACAGCAGAAGAAATTGTTGAAAAAGCAAAAAGATATAAACCATATTTTAAATTTAACGATGGTGGCATTACTTTTTCGGGTGGAGAGCCTCTGATGCAGCCAAAATTTTTGCTTGAATGTCTTAAATTATGCAAAAAAGAAGGAATACACACAGTGATAGATACTGCAGGTGTAGGACTTGGCGATTATGATGAGATTTTAAAATATACTGACCTTGTCATATTGGACATTAAACATTCAAATCCTGAAAAATACAAAATGATAACAGGCCTAGACATAGATAGCTACTATCAATTTAAAGAAGCATTAATAAAGAACAGCAATGATATATGGCTTAAGCATGTGGTTACACCGGGAATCAACGATACTTATGAGGATATGATTGCTTTTGAAGAGGAAGTAAATACATTTTCTAAAAGTATGATTCAAAAAGTTGAACTGTTGCCATATCACACGCTTGGAGTTTTTAAATATAAAGAATTAAAAATTGATTATAAGTTAGAAGGCGTGTATCCCTTATCAAAAGAAAAGCTGAATGAATTAAAAAGTTATTTAAGCATAGAAAAATTAGTAAGATAAATAAATTAATAAATTTTTTATATTTTTAGTTGACAAATATATTCATATGGTATAGAGTAATCAATAATTAAATAAGAACTTCTTATCAAGAGAGACGGAGGGATCGGCCCGTTGATGTCTCGGCAACCTACAGATTTATTTTGAAAGGTGCTAATTCCGACAAAGTATTGCTTTGGGAGATGAGGAGATGGACTATGTGAATTGCCCTCTCCCTGGAGAGGGTTTTATTTTATCTAAAATAGGAGGGTGACAATGTCTGTACAAACAGTAAGAGAATATTTAAAACAATTTAACAAGGATAAAGACATTCTTGAAATGAATGAATCAACAGCTACTGTAGAATTAGCTGCCAAAGCATTGGGAACAGAGGAAGCAAGAATAGCAAAGTCTTTGACATTCTATAACGGTGAGGAAGCGATGGTCATTGTTGTGGCAGGTGATGCTAAAATAGATAACAAAAAGTTTAAAGAACAATTTGGATTTAAAGCAAAAATGCTTGCTCATGAAGATACTGTAAAATATACCGGTCATGCTGTTGGCGGTGTATGCCCGTTTGCTCTTCCGGAAAATGTTGAGGTTTATCTTGATGATTCCATGAAAAGATTTGAAACTATGTTTCCAGCATGCGGAAGCAGCAATTCAGCAATTGAACTCACATTAGATGAACTGGAAAGAATATCTAAGTGCAAAATTTGGATTGATGTATGCAAGAATTGGTGATGCCCAAACACTATTTGGCAAAGAAAGGATACTATGTTGAACGAATTTTCTAGAACACAGCTTTTATTAGGCGAAGAAGCAATGGAAAAACTAAAGAATTCTACAGTAGCGATATTTGGCGTTGGCGGAGTAGGCTCATATGTGGCAGAAGCATTGGCAAGATGTGGTGTAGGGAGTTTTGCGCTGTTTGACGATGACGAAGTATGCCTAACGAATATCAACAGGCAGATAATTGCTACGAGAAAGACTATTGGAAGAAAAAAAGTTGAAGTAATGGCTGAAAGAATATTGGATATAAACCCAGAAGCAAAAGTTGAAATTAATGCATGCTTTTACATGCCGGATAATGCTGATGAATATGATTTAACTAAATATGATTATATCGTGGATGCTGTTGATACAGTCACAGCAAAGCTTGAATTAATAGTTAGAGCAAATGCAGCCAGTGTACCAATAATTAGCAGCATGGGAACAGGCAACAAATTAGACCCGACGAAGTTTGAAGTTGCCGATATATACAAAACGTCCATGGATCCCTTGGCAAAAGTAATGCGCCATGAAGTGAGAAAAAGAGGAATTAAAAAGCTAAAAGTTGTATATTCAAAGGAAGAACCAATAACTATAACCAACTGCGTATGCCCATCGGGTACAACAAGGGAATGCACTGACAGAAGAACCATACCGGGAAGCATATCTTTTGTTCCTTCTGTGGCAGGACTTATTATTGCAGGCGAGGTAGTAAAAGATATAGCAGCCAGATAAAAAGGAGGAAACAACGTGGGGACGACTCCATTTATACAAATAAAGGATTTAGATAAAGAGTACATAAGCCAAAACAATACGGTTACAGCTCTTTCAGGTATAAACTTAAATATAAACAAAGGTGATATTTTTGGAATAATAGGCATGAGCGGTGCTGGTAAAAGCACATTGGTAAGATGTATAAATTTTTTAGAAAAACCAACGAGAGGCACTGTAATCATAGGAGATAAGGATTTATCCTTACTAAATGAAAAAGATCTTATGAATGCAAGACAAGAAATTGGAATGATATTTCAGCAATTTAATTTGCTGATGCAAAGAAATGTTGAAGACAATATTTGCTTTCCGTTAGAAATAAGAGGAATGAGCAAAAAAGAAGGAAGAAAAAGAGCTGGAGAGCTTTTGGAATTGGTTGGACTTTCAGACAAAAGAAATGTTTATCCTTCACAACTCAGCGGAGGACAAAAACAAAGGGTAGCTATAGCTAGAGCACTAGCAACAAATCCGGAAATACTCCTTTGCGATGAAGCAACCAGTGCTCTAGACCCTACAACAACACGTTCAATACTTGCGCTTTTAAAAGATATAAATAAAAAACTTGGCATAACAATAATAATTATCACTCATGAAATGGCAGTTGTTGAAGAAATCTGCGACTATGTCGCAATAATAGACAATGGCCGTTTAGCTGAAAACGGATTAGTTGAAGAAGTGTTTTCAAAACCGAAAACAGAAGCAGCAAAGAAACTTGTGTATCACAGCAGTTTTGCAGTTAAAGAAATGACTTCAAAAAGATGTATAAGAATTGTATTCGACGGAAAATCATCCTTTGAGCCGGTAATAGCCAACATGGTTTTGGAATGCAGAGCTCAGGTTAATATATTGTTTGCTGATACAAAAGATATTAATGGAAAGGCATTTGGACAAATGGTATTGCAGCTGCCTGAAGATGAAATGATCTCAGATAAAATAATTCATTATTTGAAGGATAAAAAAGTTACAGTAGAGGAGCTGGTTGATTATGTTGGATAACGGAACGTTAACTATGCTTATTGATGGAACAAGGGATACTTTGTACATGACATTTGTCTCAACAATATTTGCATATTTGCTGGCTTTTCCAATTGGAATAGCATTGGTTATAACTAAAAGAGACGGTTTACATCCTATGGGATTTTTAAATAGAATTTTAGACGTTGCAGTAAATGTTGGACGTTCAATACCATTCTTGATATTGTTGATTGCAGTAATTCCGCTGACTAAAATTATCGCCGGCAAAAGTTACGGTTCAACTGCAACAATAGTACCACTGGTAATTGCATCAACACCATTTATAGCAAGATTGATTGAATCCTCACTTCAAGAGGTCGATCAAGGCGTTATAGAAGCAGCACAAAGCATGGGTGCACCTCTTTCGACAATTATTTTTAAGGTACTGGTTCCTGAAGCAAAGACATCGCTCATTGTGGGAGGAACAATTGCAATCGGTACAATATTGAGTTATTCTGCCATGGCAGGAGTTGTTGGAGGTGGAGGACTGGGAGATATTGCAATCAGATATGGATATTACAGGTATCAGACAGATATCATGGTGATTACGGTTATTCTCTTAGTAATACTTGTGCAGTTGCTGCAGATGATAGGAATGAAAATCGCAAGAAAAACAGACAAAAGGGTTATCTAAAAGGTTACAAAAAAGGAAGTTTAGCATCTTATTTATTTAAGCAGGGCCCGCAATAATAGATATTATTTACACGCTTCCGTAAAATTCAAAAGACATAAGGAGAAAATTATGAAAAACATAAAAAAATTATTTATATTAGTATTAGTTGTGGCTTTATCACTTACAATATTTGCAGGATGCCAGAAAAATGAAGAAGCACCTGCTCAAACTCCATCTAATGAAACTCCGGCAGCTGAAAAACCAGCTGAATTAACAAAAATAACTGTAGCTGCTTCACCTGTACCACATGCTGAAATATTAGAACAAGTTAAAACTGATTTGGCTGAAAAGGGATATGAATTGGAAATAGTTGAATTTTCAGATTATGTTCAACCTAACTTGGTAGTAGATGCAGGAGATATTGATGCAAACTTCTTCCAGCATAAACCATACTTAGATGACTTTAATGCAGAAAATGGTACTAAAATAGTTTCTGTAGCTGCTGTTCATTATGAACCTCTGGGAATTTATCCTGGAAAATCTGATGATTTAGCTAATATTTCTGATGGGGCATCAATTGCTGTTTCTAATGATACTACAAACGAAGCGAGAGCACTTTTGTTGTTAGAAGCAAACGGATTGATTAAAATCAAAGAAGGTGCCGGTCTCTCTGCAACAAAAAATGACATTGTTGAAAACCCACACAACATTGAAATAGTTGAACTTGAAGCTGCACAGGTTTCAAGAGTGGCAGGAGAAACAGATTTCGTTGTATTAAATGGAAATTATGCCCTTGACGCAGGCTTTAAAGTTGGAACTGATGCTTTAGCAAAAGAAGAACAAGATTCAGAAGCTGCTCAAGTTTATGCAAACATACTTTGCGTAAAAGAAGGCAATGAAGAAAATGAAGGTATCAAAGCATTAATTGAAGTTTTAAAAAGCGATAGAATCAAACAATTTATTGCTGACACTTATGAAGGTGCAGTAATTGCAATAGACTAATAACAATAAAAAACACACCAGTAGCATTAGTTATGCAGGTGTGTTTTTTATTATGTTTATTAAATATGTTTATAACATCAAGGTTTCTCATTCAAATATATGGAATATAAGTTCATTCCGTAAATTATTGTATCTGATTGAGGGTCGACAACTATTTCTACATTGTTGAAGATGAGCATGATGCTTATTTCAGACGTTTCAATTTTGAGACTCATATCATTCAACGGAACTTCCATAGGTTGTTCTTCGCCAGGAAGGAATTTTTTTGTAATCTTGTCTAGATAATCATTCATGTCCTGTTCTACAATAACTTTGTCATTGAGTAGAATCTTAAGTAAAGGGATTTCGTAAGGAGGATTTACCATCCAATATATTTCATATATTCCTCTTTCACCGTCAAGAGTTACGGATTCATTGCTTTTGCCGTAGAAATCCTGCATGTTGATAGCCCATCTGTAGCCTCTAATATCAATTGCTTCATGGGGCATATATAATAATGTACTCGTATAATTGACTGATTCATAGCCTTCGTTAATAGGATAAGTTTGTTTAAATCCCAGAGTTGTTTCAAATGTTTCGGCGCTTCTCAAACTTTTATCAAACCAGGATGGCAACTTATCGCTTTCGGAATTTGCAAGATAATCTACAGCATCAGTGATGTACTCACGCACAGTTTGTTCTGGCTCAGCTGTTGCCGGAACAATTTTATTATCCTTAAGCATTTCTTGGCTTATGAGCAGCTTTTCCAGGCGGTTTACCTGTGCTGTTACAGGGAGAGCATGATATCCCATAAATGGAAGAACTGAAACTACAGCTATGGCGCATGTCAATATAATAATTGAATGGTGCGCTTTTTCTTTTCTTATAAGCAAAAGAATTGCAGATGGTAAAGTTACTATCCATAACAAAGCGAAGAAATATTCAGTTGTTTTAAGACCATATTTTTGCAACTGTATTACAAGTGCCCAGGCTTCAAAAGCAAGGATGAACAATACTGCAAATGGATAAACTTTTTTATAAAATTTCGCCAATCCTGTATTGTTGTGAGTAACCATTATATGCAGCCATATTCCACCGATTGCATATGAAGTAGCAATTCCCGAAAGCCTTTCAAAAGGTGCTTTCATCCCTTCCATAATTGTCTTGCTTGCCCATAAAATCAGCACACAGGTTAAAGCTAACATTATAGGAGTTATGATGAATTCAAGCAATACTTCTACAAAGCGGGGCTGTTTTTGAGCAACTTCTCTTTGTTCGTCAACAACGCCCTTTCGAAAATCCGGGAAGTAGCCGACAAAGATTGTGAATGCTAAAAATCCGCTCAATGTTCCGATATAAGCATAAATTTTACTGCTGAGCCCTTTGTAAAGAAGAACTTTTATGGCTTCAGCCACTCCTGATGTTCCTCCCATTATTACAAGGCCGTAGATAAGTGCGATGAAAAAAGCCTTGTGGGTCATGAAAAATGACTTTGAAAAATCAGATTTATCTTTAGGATATCCTGCTAATATCATGAATGTAAGAAAACTTATAAATATTGCTACGCTTACTCGAAACGCTGCAAGATCAGAAACAATCTGATAACGTGACATTGAGTAAGAGGGGTAAGTTCCGCTGGAAAAATACAGTATCAAAAACGTTATGACCATTGCTAAAATTCCCAGCAGATTTGCGGCTATGAAAGATTTTTGGCTGTTTATTTTGCTTTGCACCGCTGTTATTGCTGCCAAACTGAATATTGCTCCTAAGGCAAATGACCAGTGCAGGCAGTTGAATAGAAAATTGTACGCTTCTTGTTCAGGCCAGTCTAGATGAATTCTGATTATCGTGACAATTGAAAATGCAAATGCATTGGCAATAACAACCGGGAATTTTTCGAAGGCTTTTATTGAATTTTTAAAAATTTTTGAAATGGATTGAATAAAGTTTCTCATAAAAACACCTCTTTTTTTATCTATTACAAAAGTATAATTAAAATTTTCCGTTATATTATTTTCATATAAGCATTATAATTATACCACTATAATAATATATTAAACCAAATTTTAATTAATTCAATACTCTTAAATTTACGATACTAATAATATTTTCTACTGTTGAAATTTTATTTATTGTAATGGTTATTGCTATATGTTAATATTAGTCTGATACAATTGAATAATATGAAACATGTAAATAGAAGGGAATACTAACTATGAAAAATTATATAATTTTTACTGAATCTACTGCCGATCTTCCTGCTGATATTATTGAAGAATTAGATATAAAAGTAATACCAATGACTTTTGGTTTTGAAAATGAAAGCTATTTAGACTATCCTGATCACAGGGAACTAGACATTAAGAATTTTTATGAAAGACTCAAGAACGGCGAAAAATCAACTACTGCCCTTGTAAATTCAAAGACATTTGAAGACTATTTTGAACCATATTTAATAGAGGGGAATGACATTTTATATCTAGGTTTTTCATCAGGGTTGAGCGGCACATATCAGGCTTCGCTTATAGCAGCTGAAGGATTAAAGGAAAAATATCCCGAGTCAGTTATTATGTGCGTTGATACTAAAGCCGCAAATACAGGTCAAGGACTTTTGGTATATTCTGCTGCTAAAAAGAAAAAAGAAGGAAAAAATATTGATGAAACATATCAATGGGTTTTGGATAACATACAACATACATGCCATTGGTTTACTGTAGATGATTTAAATCATTTAAAACGCGGGGGAAGAATAAGTGCAGTAAAAGCGACGTTGGGCACAGCACTTAATGTAAAACCTATACTTCACGTAGATAAAGATGGAATGTTAATGGCCGTTGAAAATGTAAGAGGCCGTAAAAAATCAATTAATGCACTTTTGGATAAAATGGTTGAAACTTGTGTTAATCCGGAGGAACAAGTAATATTTATCGGTCATGGTGACTGTATTGAAGATGCAGAATACCTTGCTAAACTTATAAGAGAAAAATTCAATGTTAAAGATATAATTTTCAATCCTATTGGACCGGTAGTAGGTTCTCATACAGGACAAGGAGCAATAACTTTATTTTTCTTTGGAACAGAAAGATAAATATAGAATTATATTACATTAAATTATAGTTGACAATTGTCGATAATTTAGGTTATAATAACTTTTGCTGTAAAGCACTTACGGAGAGATGTCCGAGTGGTTTAAGGAGCACGCCTGGAAAGGAAACGGGAAATTTGTATAAATTGTTCAGACATTGCCCATACTCGCCAGCATTGAAATTTTAATGAAAAATTGAATTTAAGCATAAAAAATAGGAGCACGCTTTTCTAATCTAAAATAGAAGGGACGTGCTCCAATTATTTATGAAAATAAAGATGAATAAGGATGTTAAATCAAATATCACAGT
>NZ_JAWQJF010000129.1:0-8500 GCF_033447055.1 Sedimentibacter sp. | reverse complement strand
CTCTTGTAGTCAATATTTTCTGCTTTATTTTTGCTAAATTTAATTAACTTATAATAAACTTCTGGCTGTTTATTCTTGATTATATCTCCAATTGCCAAACTATCACCTTCTTTGATTTTTATATTAACCCCACCCCAAGCCCTATACGGTTTAAATCAGTCCGTATCAACACAAAAAGCACCCATTTCTGGATGCCTTAATATTTATATATTTCTATGCTACTACTGTACCACAAATAATGTCCGTTTTTGTCCGCTCTTTTAAAAATCTAGAAAATTATTTGCATGCCGTAATTAATTTATTATTAATTATAAAGTCAATTTTGTTGATACATACACGTTTTTGAACATTTCTTTTGTTAATACATTCAAAAACAAATATGTATCCATGCTGGCTGATCAGTCTGCCTTTCAATAATTCTCTTGCAGGTTCCAATGTATCAACACCAGTGTTGCTAAAATTTTTATTAATCATTAAAATTTTATATTTTTTATTATCATCAAGCTTTAAATTTTTAATGTAATCAGGAGTAATAACATTTTTGAATTTTTTGTCAGATTCATTCATGATTAAACACCTCTAACATTTTTCTTATTGCCTCGTCATGATATTTATAAATTTGAGTTTTCTCATAGTTGACAGAGCCTTTAATCATCCAAATCTTATATTTTTTAAAATATTTTAGCTCAATTATTTTCTTTTCTGTAGGATCTAAAACACCTATTAATAAATTTATAAGATTTCTTTTCCTGAATGCTTTATCAAGTCTGTTTTCTAGCTTTGCTACTTCTTGCCCATATGTTACTATTATTTTTTCAACATTTTGATAAACAATATCAGATATTTCATTTCCCTTTGGCATACCTGTTAAATTAGGAGTTTTAATGTCTCTTTGTGAATTTATAACCTCTCCAAGATTACAAATTTCTTCATTAATTCCTTCGATTTCATCCTCTATGTATGTGTAACTATATAACAAACTTTTCAATTTTGCTGTCTTTTCATCATCTTTGAACATCACTTCACCACACTCTCTATAAAAAGTCTACATATCCTGTCATTATTTTACCTTCACTACTTAGCAAGTAATACTTATGCTTAGTTCTTATAACTTTAAATCCGCTTAATATTAAACTCTCCGCTTCCAGCTTATTCACTCTTTGCACGCTGTAACCTCCTGCTAAAATGGTATATCCTCATCATCAACCGGTGTAAATATGTCATTGTCCACATCGCAATCTGCATCGTTTTTCTTGCTGCTTAGAAATTCAACCCTTTCAGCTGTCACGCCTGTTTTATATTGCCTTTCTCCATTTTTATCTACAAAATTGTTTGTAGTAATCCTACCTTGTACACTGCATTTGCTACCCTTGTGCAAATAATTTGCACAGTTCTCAGCAATTTTTCCAAATACTGTGGTATAAATAAAATCTGCAGTTGGTTTTCCCTGGCTTATTGCCTCTTGCTTCTTGTCGCCGAACAGGTCCTTGTCAACCGCCAATGTAAAACTTGTAACCGCCATTCCTGTAGCAGGCACGAACCTCAACTCAGGATCTCTGGTTAGTCTCCCTATTAAATTTACACTATTCATTAAGATTCCACCTTCTTATCATGAACTGAACCTAGTTTTTGCTTTAGCATCTTAATAATTCCTAATTTTCTTTGATGTTCACGCCATGCTTTTTTCCTTTTCGCTCTACTCGACATTTCTATACCTCCATCTCCTATTTTTCAATTATGATTTTTATATTTAATTTAGTTTCAAGAAATTTAAATCCATTTTTTGAAACGCTATAGCACTGAGGATCTTCACCAGCACCCATCTTAAAATCTCTTTTAACTGCTAAACCCTGTAAAACAAGATTGTCCCAACTCTCATCATGATCAGGCGTTGTAAAATAATTTCTCCATGCTAGATATTTATTATTTTTGACTTTATTTTGATTGAAACCAATACAATGTCTCATGTTTTCAATTTGCTCGGTATCAATAATTAAATCTTGATTGATCATATCTTTTTGACCTCCCACTCTTTGCTGCCAGGCAACCATCGTGACCACGCCCATCCATGTACTGCCTATATTTTTCATTTATATTCTGCTGCTTATGTTTCATCCTAGCATATATGCTGCAGCTGTCATGGCAACCTGGCTTTCTATCTTCACAATCTAAACAATTTTGTCTCATATAGCCACCTCAATAAACTTTTAAAATTATGTCTATGTAATCCTTCAGTTCCTTATCAGACAACACATTTTTGTCTAATTGTCTCCTAACTAAGCGCAGGGCTTGTACTAAAACATGTATACGTTCAAGATCAGGATTGTCTTTTGAATAAACAAAACAATTATTCGTTTTATCGCCATCTTTACTATTAGCATCAAAGCCATACTTTATAAAGTTCTCACTCATGCCCCTGTTTTTTCACTCCTCTGTGCAATATCTTTAAACAGTTTTTCTTTTCTTTTTTCCGCTAAGGCTTCCATTTCACTTTCACTGTAATTATCACTTTGTGTAAAATTATGAAATTTATTAGCAGGCTTTGATTTATTCTGTTGATAACTTTGATTTATTTTATTATCAAAGCTATTTTTATACTTGCCTTCAAGAGCATTGGTTACCTTGTTGCTGTTAATACAAAAGTCAAAGTCTGCTTTCCAACCTCTTTCGTTGTTGCCGGTACAAAAGTTAGAATCGTTAATATTTTTAAAAGCAGTTTCGATTTGTTCTACGGTGTACATTTCAAGCAGTTTCTTAATAGACTTCTTTCTGCTATCTGTAATCTTTACTACCTTAGGCAGCTTTAAACAAACTTTGCTGTATAAATCCGTAATGTTTTCATACGTGTCTTTTGTTGGGGGTAATTCCTTTTGCCCTTCATCAGAAGGACAATAAGTCTTTAATATATTATTATTATTTATTATATTATTCTCTCGGACATTTTTGTCCGCACCTATTGGACATTTTTGTCCGCACGTGGGGACATTTTTGTCCGCACCTAAAGTCAGAATTTTCTCACCTGCAAGAGTAGAACTGTCTGCTAATTTTATATACCTTTTTAAAATTTCTTTTGTCCCAGGTTTATATTGATATTCAACTTTGATATATCCACTTACGCTGAGAATGTTTAACCATCTGCGAATAGTTCTGTCAGTTGTATCATACAGTTCGGTAAAATATTCATTGTTAGCCCAACAATAACCCTTTTCATTGCACAAAGCTGTTATCTCAGAATAAAAAAGCTTAGCGTTTGGTGGAATTTTGCTATCATACCTGACGTTCGCCGGGATGATGGCATAAAATCCTTTGTTTATGTCGCTCATCTAATCACCTGCCACATGAAAGAACTTTTCGGCCAATTTCTTTTTTGCAGCTATGCCCTTTTTATTTTTGCTGCTGGAAATAGATATAACCTTCCTGCAATCGGCACTGTCCTTGCATTTATACGGTACCAGCTCTGGATCAGCTTCAGCATAATCAAAAATTTCATTACAAAAATCTAAATTCAGGGAATAAATTCTTAGTGCATTCATGTCATTAAAATTACCTTCAAGCGTATTCATCAGATTTGGGGGCTTGCTGCCAGCTCTACATTCGTAGATTAATTCACCCTGATTGTTTTTTCTTACTTGTGAGAATCTACACATTCTGCATTTCTCATTTAGCTGTCCATTAGGATCAGTTTCACATATGTATCCGGTTGTCTCTGCGTTGGTAGACTTACTAAATTTCTTGCCACATTTTGTGTAATAAACAGACATCTCAACCTCCTATATTTATTCAAAATTTGACTCTATTTTGAGTGCAACAATCAAAGGTAGGTGATTTTATACATTTTTATAAATTTTCATGTATAAAATCATTACCTTTTTTAGTTATAATTATTTAATTAAGTTACCTAACCCTGCCCCATAATTTCATGCCAGATCACTCCCTTCTTATGTCTAGAATTATGCAAATATCTTAACTTCTAATTCTAGATCTTCAACAACATCTGAGATATATTCTTCTAACTGATGCATGGTATCTATTTTCCATGCTCCGCCATCAGCTTCAAACAGAGCACAATAACCGCCTTCCTGCATCCTGAAAACAAACTTACTTTCAACCGGTTCGATCTCTGTAAAAGTCCTAAAAGGTCTTAAAATTACAGGATTAGGAATAAATACATCAATCAATCCCTGGGTTGAACTCTTAATAGTAATTTCCTGGGATATGCCATTGTCACCAACAGTTCTTACTGCCTTATCAGACATGTTTCCGATATAAGATAAAATATCTCTTAGATCATCAGTCTCTACAAATCCTGTCTGAAGCATTATGTTGAATGATTCTCTGTCAATAAACTTATTAAGGGTTAAATTTATTTTGTCAGGTTCACAAACAGCATAGATTTCTCTTTCGTTGTCATCATTAAGCGGGGAAAGAAATTCTATTCTATCGTAATTTTTAATATGAATGAAACTATTCTCAAAAGTGCTGTCATTATCAGCTTTTATGTATTCCAATAACCCTGTGATGCTCTTAAACTTTAATGCTTCTGGTTCCTGGTAATCATATCTTTTCAAACTTCTGTCGCTAAACACTTTTCCATTGACTTCAACTAGTTCTGGCTTTGACAAGCCTACTAAATACTGCATTGCTTCTCTAAACATCTTTCATCCTCCAATTATAATTAAAATTATTTTATATTTACTACTTTTGATTTATCGGCGCTTGTGAATATGCTTTGCTGCCTGACTTCATTAAGATGCAATTCACCTTCGCTGTCCTTGCCAATAATTATTTGAGTTTCTTCCCCAAGCTCAGGAGCAAGGCTTGTCTTTGTTTGAATCTTAGTAATAACAAAGTCTCTGTTGTCATTGGGCTTGAAGCTTAAAGTCAATGTTATCTTTCTTTCCTTCTTTGGATCAGTGTTCTTGTCAACAATATTCTGCGCAACCTTCTGAAGCTCTCTATTAAGCTTGTCAACGATGTTTCCATCAGCAAGATTCATAATATTTATCACTTAGCTCACCTCCTTTACTTTTCTACTTGCTATTTGCAGTTCACTTGACAATTCAATCATTCTTTTTCCGCATCTTATAATTTTCTTTTCGGCTGCTTCTTTTGCCTTCAGCACCTTTGCCATTTCATTTTCTATTTCTTCCCTAGACCTGGCAGCTGCCACCTCTTGATCAGGAGATGCGCTCATAACTTTATTCATATACCCTCCTAAAAGTAATTGATTTAAATACTTATTTATGCTATAATTATTTTGGTTGGTTAGTCGCTTTCGGGCGGCTTTCTTTTTTTATCCTGGCATCATGCCATAAAATTATTGATGTTAATTTGTTGTTTACTATTCTCATGTCATCAATGTGATCATTAAGTGCATCCTCTTCTAAATCGTCAATAGTTCCATCAGACATAATTTCCTTTATACCCTCAACAATTGGTGAAAGCTTGTCCTTAGCAAGTATGCCCTGAAACACCATGTCAACTTCTGTCTTAGGTTCAAAAACATCAGGTAGGTATTTACCTAATACACTATTAGTCTTTAGATGCCACCAGGCTAACAAAGGAGACCTGTACAATTCAGCCATACTGTCAACAATATCATCCGGGACTCTTGCTTTTCCGTTTTCGTAATCACTCAAAGATCTGATGCTAACGTTTAAATGTTCTGCAGCAATTTCCTGTTTAATTCCTGCACTCTCTCTGCATGTTTTATAATAAAGCATGCATACTTTATTCATTCAAAATCATCTCCTTATTTGTTATAATACAACCATAAAATCATTCCTCAGTAACTAACCGACCACCCTTCCCAGTCTTTTCATTACAGACAAAACTTCCTTCAGCTGCAGGCACGGGCTTTGTTGTAACAGGAGCACCACAACGATGACAATTAGTATCAACAATATGATCCAAAGCCCATGCACTATATCCGCATTTCGGACATGTATACTCTCTCAACAATTTTTCACCTCCTCTTTTCCTTAGTAATTTTCTGCTCCTTCTTATGTCAAGTATCAATTCATCCCAGCACCCTATAAATATAAAACCTGCAGTAGTTATAAAAAATGCCTGAATCATTATAGTAAGAATTTCAGAGTGTCTTATCATTAGTTCCATAATTTTATCCCCAAGTACCATTTGTGTAATAATGTAACCAACCCTTGTTTTTAAAAGTCACCTTTACTCCATGTTCATCATTCTCAACCTTTACTGGAGTCATTAATTTTTTGTTTTTAGGATTTTCATAACATGCATTATGCCTAACAAAAACTTCCTTAAAAATTTCTTTACGCCTTGCTGTTAGACTGTCATACCCTTTAACTTTTTCTAAATCAATCATACATTACCTCCACTAACTTCCTGATTATTCTTAGGTTTATACTTTCCTGCAGCAATAGCATTTGCTGCAATAACTTCCATCCTTTTAATTGCCCTGGCTTTGTCCTCCTGAGTCTTATCCCTGCAATCATCATCACAAATCATGATGTGAGTATTGCCAACTTTAAAATCTTCAACTATATTTCCTATAGGTATTTGAGCCTTAATCATTTACGCACCTCCGGTCTTTTAAAATATAATATGTTAATTGACTTGTACTTGTTTATTTTTACATAATTTGGTTTTTGTGCTATAATCAACCTGAAAGGAGGTGATTATATGAAAATTCCTACACTAAAGAAAACGTTAATAAATAAGCTTTATGATTTTTCTACTATTGAAGATTTAAACAAAAATCAAATTTACCTTTATACTCCAATAGGCATTATTTCAGGTGAAGTATACGAATTCCCTGAAAATTATGAAGAAGAAAAAACTGTTGTTGATGTATTAGCAAAAAACTTTTCTGAAATCGCCGATGATTACAAAGAAAAATATAATATTGAAGATTTTTTACCTAATAATGATGGATTTATTGTACTAAAGAAAGCAAAAATTCAACCATTAGGTTCAATGAGCACGACAAATATTGACTTGCTTACAGTTTTCTTTGACCAAATTATTGCAGTCAGTTTTGGTACATTGAATGTAGCTGATTAATTTAACTTCTTTTGGCTCTAAGATACTGCGAATATCTTGGAGCTCCTTCTTAATCTCTATTATCTCTTGTAATATTTTTTCTTCCATCTCTAACACCCCTTTCATTCGAATTTGCTTCGCTGGTAAAGATTTTATTGCTATTCTGTTTCCCTTTCATCAAAGAACATTTAAAGAGATAAAAGTTTAAAATATATTTTAAGTTTGATAATCGAGAAAAATACAAAACACAAAACGATTATTACGAGTATCATTAAGTAAAAAATTATATATAGAACATCTTTCTTATTCATCTCATCTTCCATCCTTTTGTTATTTATGGTAAAGATTTTGCTGTTATCCTGTTTTATTTACTTAATTTGGTATATATGCTATAATCACTTCTAAAGGATGTGATTACTATAAAATATTACAAAGTATCGGATGTTTTTTTAACTTATAATGAAGTTCACTCACTTAAAAAACTTGAAAATAGTAATACAATAAAAAATTCTAAACACATTGATAGACTTCTACGCTATGAACTTATACAATTGAATTATTCTCAGCTTTCGCCAGGTAACATGCCTACTCACAATGGTACATTTTCAATAACTGATTTTGGTAAAGATTACTTATTGTACTTAAGAAAGTTTAATCGCATGAAATTCTTTGAATGGGTACGTTATTTAATTACTACAGCAATCGCTGTAATAGCTTTAATAAGAACCTTTCTAAAACCTTAAATGGTTATTTGCCATTTCATTGGATATCCAAGTTTCATATTCTTCTTTTGTTTTTCCTAAATTATTTATCCAATGCCATTTAAGAATTTTATTCAAACCCACTTCATCTCTTATCTGCCTATTAATTGGGCTAATGATGTCACGTTTACTTTTTAGAAATAATCTTCCGATAATTGAGTTGTGCCATCTTTTCATACTATCCCAGTTTTTAGGTTTTTCCCCAAGAAGTTCGTTCCACTGCCAGCTATTAAGACTGTTGTATATTTGGAGCAATTCATCTTCTGTAAATTTGGATATGTCAAAAATTTTCATCTATTTGCCTCCTTCATCTAAAGATTTTATTGTTAGCCCGTTTTGTTAAGAATATCTACAGACAACGTTTCGTTGTGTGCGTCTGCAAAAAAAATTCCTTCAATATTCGTATTAAAAACATTAGCAATCTTTTTAGCTACTTTTAGTGATGGTTGCCTGTCGCCGTTTTCTATAAATCCATAGTGACTCGTTGTAATACCAATTAAATCAGCTATTTCCTTTTGAGTTTTATTAGCTCTAAGTTTTTTCAAATTGTTCATTATCTCACCTTCTCCCCAACGTTATGTTGTCTCATGGATTTAATATAGCACAACGTTTAGTTGTTTGTCAAGGGATATTTTAACATTTATTTCGTTTTTGTTGTTTAAGTGCACGTAATATTTACATTTTCAACAATTAGTTGTATAATTATTTATATCTTGTAGGGG
>NZ_JAWQJF010000128.1:0-14277 GCF_033447055.1 Sedimentibacter sp. | reverse complement strand
ATTATTCCGGTACAAGTCACAAACTCAATTCAAATCCTTTTCCAGGGTTAGACAGCATGACATACGTTCATAATGGGGAAATTGCGGCTGATAATCCAGGACTTGTTCAACCAGGTATGGCTGCTGCCATATTTACTGAAACCAACGGTCAACCGGTTACCGGGCTTTCTTATCAGGGAACTGTAACATCATATGTAAATGAAAAGAAAGTTTACAGCACTCTATATTCTTCTGATGATAATACTACAATTATAGCAACAGATGTTCCTGTGAGCCAAAATGAATTTGTTGAAGAAGGGCAGATATTAGTCCGCATTGCAGGAAGTGATGTCACTGAATTAATTCAGCATGATACTGAAAGCATAATGGCTGAATATGACAAAATAGATACATTAAATGATGAAATAGAAGATGTTTACGAAAAAATAGACAAAGTTTCAGAACTGTCAACCAAACTAATGGTTACTGCTCCTTCAGACGGTATGGTGTCTTACGTAAATTACAATGTTGGGGATACAATTCAAGCGTCGGAATCTAGTGATCAATGGTCATTGCAGCTTATGGATATGTACAATACAGATGAAATGTTTATATACACTACAGTAAGTGATCTTGATGTTTTATACATAACTCAAGATGCACCTGTAACAGTTACAGTAGATGCCCTTCCCGGTGAAGAATTCGAAGGCAGTGTTATGAGTCTTAATCAGTATACAGATAGAGACGGTAAAACAGTTTATAATGTACAAATCAGGGTTGTAGGCAGAGAAGGTTTAAGACCGGGTATGAATACAAACTGCTTTGTTGATTCCGGGGAAGCTTTCGATACACTTCTAGTTCCAATAGAGTCAGTTTTTGAAGAAAATGGCATCCAAAAAGTTGAAGTTTTAAATGCTGATGGTCAAGCAGAAGTAGTTGAAATAGAAACTGGGTTAATGAACGATATGCTTGTCGAAGTATTAAGCGGTTTAGAAGAAGGTCAACTTGTTGTAACCGGCAGCACAAAGGATTTAATGCCAAGCCAGTCTGTGCCGGAAAATGACACGCTGTTACCTACAAATCAATAAGGAGTGATGATAATGCAAGATAGAGGAAATATTACATCCCTTCTTGTAAGACTGAAGTTTTCTGCTTTAATGGCATTTGACGGTATTACATCAAATTTGCTGAGAACATTCCTTACTGTGCTTGGTATTTCCATAGGAGTTGCAGCTGTGGTAAGCTTAATGGGCATAGGGGAAGGAGCAAGAAAATCTATTGTATCTCAGTTTGAAAGTTTAGGTGAAAATGTAATTGTTATAAAATCAAATGTAGATACTGTTACTTTTGAACCAGAAGAAGCAGAAAATTTGTCCGGCAGAGTGACAGGAATTCAATATGCCACACCTGTGGTATATACTAAGGATACACCTGTAAGGTGGAGAAGAGATGAAAGTGAAATGAATATAGTTGGTGTTAACCAATTATATCCTGAAATAAAAGATCATGCAGTTGTTTCGGGAAACTTTTTTACATCACTTCATGTAAAACAAAGATCTCCGGTTGCAGTGCTTGGCTATAATGTAGCTAATTCTTTTCTCAATGGCAGAAGCCCTGTTGGCCAGACATTAAAAATAAACGGTATAAATTATCGTATTGTAGGTGTATTAGGAGAAAAGGGAGAAGGCAAGGGTGATGGAATAGATGATAAAATAGTGATACCATACACCTCCGCAATGAAGATATCAGGAACAAAAGATGTTTCAGAAATTTGGGCAAAATCTGCCAATGCAGAAGATGCTGAGTTGGCAATGGTTCAGCTCGGAAGAATTTATAAGCGTAAAGTTGGAATGGGAAGCAATATAACTCCCGAGAATGGTGAGGGCCAAGGTCAAGGAGGAGAAGTAGAAGTTTCTAAAGAATGCGAAGCTGTTGAGGTTCCGGTTGAACCTATGCCGGAACCAGAAGTTCCAGCAGAAGATGAAAATGTGTTTACAAAGGGTGAAGAACCTCTTACTATAACAAGTTTGAATAATTTAGTAAAAGAAGCAGACCAGGCAAATCGTATTATGACAGTTCTCCTTGGCGGAATTGCTGCAGTTTCTCTATTGGTTGGAGGAATAGGCATAATGAACATAATGCTTGTCGCAGTAACGGAAAGAACAAGTGAAATTGGAGTAAGAAGAGCTCTGGGAGCTAAGAAGGAAGATTTATTAATACAATTTTTGCTTGAGGCGGTCTATGTGAGCATTATAGGATGCGTAACAGGCATAGTCTTGGGAGCGTGGGCAGTAAGCTTAGTGTCAAAATATGGACTATCAGCTGTTGTAAGTTTTGATTCAATACGTATTGCAGTATTTGTTGCACTTACATCAGGTTTGTTGTTTGGAGTATATCCGGCAATAAATGCATCTTCTCTGCCACCGGTAGAAGCTTTAAAAAGTCAATAATAATTAGAGGTTTTGATTTATCAAAACCTCTTTTAAATTTTTGATATTTATTATATAATTATATTTAATAAAAAAGAAGAAAGGGAAAAATTATGATTTTTACAAGTGAAGTAAGTATGCAGACAGTAGCAGAAGCTGTAATAATTTTATTTGCACTGCTGTTGTTCAGAAATTTTATCACAAATATAATAATTAAAATTTTAAAAAAATTATCAGAAAAGTATAATTTGAAAAATATTGCTTTGGTTGTTGACTCAATTGAAAAGCCGCTGGTAAACTTTTTTACATTTACAGGCATATACTTTGCTCTTATTGTACTTCCATTTAACGCAAATATTGCAGGATTTATAAACAAAGTTTACAGAACATTTATTATAATAACTTTAACTCAATGCGGTTTAAATATAGTAACGGCTTATGCTGCTGAATTGAACAATGCATATACAAATATAAATGATAAAAAAGAAAGAACACAAATGTCCAAGACTGTGTTTCCTCTTGTATCAAAGCTCATAAAAGTAATTATAATAGTAATAGCAGTTGCAGCTATAGCAGTAGAATTCAACTTCAAACAATTAAGCAGCATTCTTGCAGGTCTTGGTATAGGAGGTGCTGCACTTGCGTTGGCATCACAGGATTTGATTAAAAATTTTTTTGGAGGGTTTGTTATTTTAACTGATAAATCTTTTAGCGTTGGAGACTGGATAAGAGTGGACTCCTTTGAAGGAATAGTTGAAGAATTGGGGCTTAGAAGTACAAAAATAAGAACAGTGGACAAGGAATTGGTTACTGTTCCTAATTCAAGATTTGCTGACAGAGAGCTTATTAACTACAGTGCAAGAGAAAACAGAAGAGCGAATTTTACGTTAGGTGCTGTTTATGACACTCCTTCAGATAAATTAAAAAATACAATTGAAAAAATTAAAAATATGCTTGACAATCATCCGATGGTCAAAGAAAATTCTGCATTGGTTAAGTTTGATAAATTCAGTTCAAGTTCATTGGACATAGTAGTTCAATATTTGACTAACACTGCAGATTATACGGAATATATGAATATAAAGAATGATATTAATTTTAAAATAATTGATATTTTCAATAATGAACAAGTAAGCTTTGCATTTTCAAGCATGAGTATATATATGGAAAACAGTAAGAATCTGTAAAATTAGTTGTATATTTAATTATAAGTTAGGAAAGATAGGAAAGGAAGGAAGAATTATGGAGTTTAATTTAAATACAGGACTTAAAAACAAAGAAGAAAAAATAGTATCTATGAATGATACTGCAAAAGTTTTTGGAAGCGGAGCAGCTGAAGTTTTTGCAACTCCAATGATGATTGGGTTAATGGAAGGAGCAGCAATGAATGCTGTTAAAGAATACCTGCCTGAGGGATATTCAACAGTTGGAACAAGTGTAAATGTAAAACATATGAGTGCAACAGCAGTTGGCAAAAAAGTTTGGGCAGAAGCAGAATTAATGGAAATAGACAGAAAAAGACTTGTTTTTAAAGTTGATGCTTATGATGAGGACAAGAAAATAGGCGAAGGAATGCACGAAAGGTTTATTATTGAAGAAGCAAAATTTATGGGCAATTTAAAATAATTAAATAATTGTATTTACTTTATGTTAAATGTTTAGTAAAATCAATAAAAGGAGAATATTATGAAATGTCCAAAGTGTAATTGTTCTGAAAGCAAGGTTGTAGATACAAGACCAACCGATGATGGATTTAAAATCAGGCGTCGCAGGGAATGTATTGAATGTGGATATCGCTTTACAACATATGAAAAAATTGAAGAAACACAAATTGTTGTAATAAAAAGAGATGGAACAAGACAGGGTTATAACAGGGATAAAATCATTAATGGTCTCATCAGAGCTTGTGACAAGCGTTCAGTAAGTCTTGAGCAAATAGAAGGAATTGCAGACAAAGTTGAAAAGCAGTTATATAATACATTTCAAAATGAAGTATCTACCGAAGTAATTGGTGAGTTAGTAATGAATGAACTCCAAGGCGTAGATGACGTTGCATATGTGAGGTTTGCTTCTGTGTACAGGAAGTTTAAAGATATTAATACTTTTATGGATGAGTTGAAAAGAATTCTGGATGAAAGAAAAAAATAATCAAAGGAGCAATATATGTATATAAATTTAGATGTGCTTAATATAACAAATGGAAATACTCATATGATTGATACAGAGTTTGGTAGAATGAATATAGAAAAAATTGAAGTAGGAAAGCTTAAACTTACAACCGGCAAAATTATTGCAACAGACCCTATTTTGATGTATGATGATGAAAGCTATTCTGAACATGTTAAACCAGGCGAATATACAGTAAATATATATGTTGGCAAGACAGAAAACAGAAAAACACAAACGGTGATTTCAGAAATAAGATTTAATGACAACGTTCCGGTTAAATGGGAAATGGCATTGTTAGAAGGTGAATCTGCAAAAGGTTTTGGAATTGATGAATTTATGGGTTATGAAGTTGAAAACGGTCTTGGATGCTTTATGGATGAACATGTGATGGAAATTCTTGATGTAATGGATGAAGATGAACTTGATAATTATGAAAATAGTATAAGGGATGCAGTAAAAAACAGTGATTATTCATGTGCAGATGTTAAGATTGACAAAAGTAATGGAAATAATATAATTGTTTTTGCAAGCGGATGGAATGATGGGACGTTTCCTACATATTACGGATTTGATTCAAAAAATAAATTATCAAGACTTGTTACTGATTTTATGGTAATTGAAGCATGAAAAATTTAAATCTTGGGAAAAATTTATGGCAATAGATATTCGTTGCCATAAATTTTATTATGTTACTGTAAATTACCAGAGTTTCTTTTTTCTAAATAACCAGAGACAAAAAACCAATACAGAAACGCTGAGAACCATGACAAAAATATAACCAAATTTCCAGTGCAACTCAGGCATATATATGAAATTCATACCATACCATCCCACTATGAATGTCAGTGGTAAAAAAACAGCACTTATAATTGTAAAAAGCTTCATTGTGTTATTGGTAGTGATTTCTAATTGTGCCTGGTAAGATTCTCTTATTTGAGTTGCATAATCTCTTAAATTTCCTACTTTTCTGTTAAGTCGTTCAATTCTATTGAATAATATAACAAAATGTGAAATTGATTTTTCACCAAGAATGTTGTTTTCGTTTTTAATTAGATCTTCAACAATATCTAAAAGTGGCTCATAATGTTTTTTTAAAAATAAAAGTTTATTTTTCAATGATACTATATCTGTTATGTAGTCTTTAATCTTTCCTTCTATAACATCCTCTTCTACATTCGATATTTCAGATTCTAAATTTGAAAGAATATTATAGTCTTTTGCAGTCAATTTATCAAATAATGTGTAAAGTATATTTTCCAAGCCAAGGTTTAGTGTTCCTTTAGCATATATATCATCCTTTATTTCTTTGAATATGTTTAAATTTTTTTTTGATACGAAAACTAAATACCTTTTGGTCATATAAAAGTCAAGTTCATCTGCACTGAATAAATTTTGATTAGTACCAATTATATTAAGTATTCCAAAATTGTAATTTTCATAAATATCAAGTTTTGGAGTATCATCGTTATGAATGCATTCATTAACAGATTGGTGACTGAAATTAAAATAAGCATTTTTTTTGCATAGCTCATCAACGTTGAACAAAATCCAATATTTCCCAATTTCATCATTAGTAAATGATTCAAAAGTTGTTTCTGTTAAGTTGTCTTGATTTATTTTGTATATTAACAAGTTATCACCTCAAATTAAGATTATATTATGATATATGAATTATTATATATTAATCTTAGCATTTTTATTTATGTATGTAAATTAGAAATTATTATGTATTGAGTTTTTTAGAATTAAATTATGTCGAAAAAGTTCCAAATTTATATATACAATCTTGAAATAAAGTTTAAACAATGATAAAATAAATAATCTAAATAATTAAAAGGAATATTATGAATAAGAAAATTAACAAATTTGATATTGCATTAATTGTAGGAATAGTGGTAGTAAATATCGCAATGATCTTTTTCGGAGGAAGCAATGTTGTTCATGCCAATGAAAAAAAAGCATATATATATTCAAAAAATAAATTGGTTGGTGAATATGTTTTAACTGATGATTATAAAACTGAATTTACTATAGGTGATAAGGATGCAGATTTTAATACCATACATATTGAAAATGGTGAAATATGGATACAGGATGCAAGTTGCCCGGATAAAAATTGCGTAAATCAAGGGAAAATCAGCAATGATGGTGAAATCATTGTTTGTCTTCCTAATCAACTGTTAATAAAAATAGAACAAGAGAATGTAGAAAATGAACTTGACTTCATTGCGAAGTAGCATAATAAACTAAGAAAGAGAAAATTATGAGTAAATTACAAAGATATATTTTTTTGTCACTGCTTACAGCAGCGGCATTGATACTCAGTATTATAGAGGGTATGATACCATTGCCATACATAGCTCCAGGAGCAAAGCTTGGCTTGTCAAATATTATAACATTAACCATAGTTGTTGTGTTTGGTTTTAAAGATGCATTGTTGGTAGTAATTTTAAGATGTATTCTTTTAATGCTTGTTGCCACTAACCCAATTACTTTTATTTACAGTATTGCAAGTGGAATTATGAGTACTGTTGTGATGTGCCTTGGTTTAAAATACTTTAAAAGATTAAGTCTTATAGGCATAAGCGTTTTAGGAGCTATGACTCATAATGCAACACAAGTTACAGTTGCTGCAATATTATTCGAAACATTTAACTTGTATTATTATTTGCCTATTTTATCATTAGTGAGTATTTTTACAGGATGTTTTGTTGGGTATACTACAATATTTATGTCAGATAATTTAAGTAAGACTGTATTGAAATTAGGAAGAGAGGTTTAACATGAAGAAGGGAAATTCCGTTTATTTAATTTTGCTGCTCTTAACATCTGTTATCATTGGTACAATTCTTGGTAAGTCCTTTTCTGGAATTCTTCCTATTTTAAATTACGGAGAAGGTATAGGCTTTGGCCCGGCAACTTTAGATTTAAGTATATTTACTTTGACATTTGGATTTAGTGCCAATCTTACTGTTGCAGGAATAATAGGTATATTTATTGCAATAATAGCTTACAGAAAACTTTAAGGATGTGCTATGAAAAAAATAATTTTAGCATCTAAATCTCCAAGGAGAATTGAGATGCTTTCGAAATATTTTGAAAATGTAATAATTTATCCGTCAGATATATTTGAAAAGGTCAATGAATATGATATGCCCGAAACAACCGTTATGAAAATAGCTTTTGAAAAAGCTATGAAAGTATATAATGAATGCAGAGATGAAGGTATTATTATATCAGCAGATACAATAGTTTTTCTTGATAAAATACTTGGAAAACCTAAAGATTTTCAAGATGGATTTAATATGCTCAAGTTGCTTTCAGGTAATACGCACAGTGTTTTTACAGGTTTTTGTGTTATAGACAGTGCTACAGGAATGAAAGTTGTTGATTACGAGAAAACATTTGTAGAATTCAATGAACTTAGTGATGATTTTATTATTAAATACTTAAATAAAGGTGAATATATTGACAAGGCAGGAGCATATGGCATACAAGGTTACGGAGAATTGCTGGTAAAAAAAATAAATGGCTGTTACAACAATGTTAAGGGTTTGCCTATGAATAAATTAAATAATATAATGACAAAACATTTTTATCAAAATTTGCTTTAGTTAAACTTAGTTTGTTTTAAATATTGCATATTGGAGGTTGAAATGGACAATACTAATTATACCATAAAATCAATGCCTTTGGATGACAGACCACAGGAAAAATTGCTTAAATATGGAGCTAATACTTTGTCTAACTCCGAACTTATTGCGGTAATATTAAGGACCGGGAGCAAAGATGAGAATGTTGTTATGCTGGCACAAAGAATTCTTAATGAAGATGGAAATGGACTCAGAAATATAGCCGGGGGATCTGTAGAAAAGTTTAAAACATTCAAAGGTATCAATGATTGTAAAGCAGCTCAGCTTATGGCTATATCGGAAATCAGCAAAAGAATAAGCACTTTAAAAATAGATAGAATTAAAATTTCTTCGCCTGGCGATGCTGCGGTTGTTATGATGGAGGAGATGCGTTATTACAAAAAAGAGTATTTTAAGATTATACTGTTAGATACAAAAAATAATATAAAAAAAGTTTCTCAAATTTCCGTTGGAAGTTTGAATAGTTCCATAGTCCACCCAAGGGAAGTATTTACGGAAGCTGTTGCTAATTCGTGCTCTTCAATTATTTTAGTACATAACCATCCAAGCGGAGAATCAGAGCCTAGCCACGAAGACATAGTGCTTACAAACAGATTGGATGAGTGCGGTAAAATATTAGGGATAAAAGTGTTAGACCATATAATTATTGGTGATGGCGTATTTTTTAGTTTTAAAGAAGAAGGTTTGATTTAAAAACTACTCAATGAAAGGAAACAAATATGGGATTTTTTGATTTGTTTACACAAAAAATAGGAATAGATTTAGGAACATCAAATACGTTGGTGTATGTTAGCAATAAAGGAATAATAGTAAATGAACCGTCAGTTGTGGCAGTTAATAACGGTTCAAATGAGGTTTGTGCTGTTGGTGAAAATGCAAAAGCGATGCTCGACAGAACACCTAAAACAATAAGTGCAATAAGACCGTTGCAAAACGGAGTGATTGCTGATTTTGAAATAACAAGGGCAATGATTAAATATTTTATTAACAAGGCATTGAACAAAAAGCGCTTTATTAAGTCTAATGTTGTTATATGTGTTCCTGTAGGTGTAACTTCTATTGAAAGAAGAGCCGTGGAAGAAGTTGCACTGGATTCCGGTGCAAGAAAAGTTAAGCTTGTAGAGGAACCGATGGCTGCAGCTATAGGTGCCGGGCTACCAGTAGATGAACCTGTTGGAAATATGATAATTGACATTGGCGGAGGCACAACTGAAATTGCAATAATTTCTCTTGGAGGTATTGTTGAAAGCGACTCTTTGCGAATAGCAGGAGATGATATGGATGTTAATATAAAGGATTATATAAAACTTAAATATAAAATGGAAATAGGTCTTGTTACAGCTGAAAAAATCAAAATGATACTAGGCAATGCAAGTAAAGAATATTATTTAGAAAAGAATCTTGCAAAAAATTTTAAGGAAACTGATTCTGATGGAGAATCAATTAAATCAAAAAATGACTATATTAAAGAAACGGAAATAAGAGGCAGAGATATTGTTTCGGGGCTTCCTCTTCACATGACTGTTACAAGTGATGAAATAAGAGAGTCTATAATGGAAACAGTAAATAGTATAGTTAATGCAATTAAAAGAGTACTTGAAAGGACACCTCCTGAATTGTCTGCTGATATCTATGCCAATGGTATTTATTTGACAGGCGGCGGGGCTTTGCTTAAAGGTTTGGATATTTATATTGAGAAAGAAACCGGATTAAAGGTTTATATAGCTGAAAGCCCGTTGCAATGTGTTGCTTTGGGTGCAGGTAAAATATGTGAGGATATGTAGCGGTGAAAAATGAATTTTATTAAAAATCACTATAAAAGAATATTATTCTTGTTTACAATTTTCTTATTAATCATATTAATTGGACTGTCTTCAATAGGCAGAATGGACGGCGTAAATTTGGGATTCCTGGGGAATGTTGTTTCGGGTTTTCAAAAACTTACGTTCAATACCGGACAGACATTAACCAATTCTTTTTTTTCTGTCCAGGAAATAGTGAGAATGCGTGAAGAAAATATAATGTTGACTGACAATGTACACGAATTAAAGGAACAAGTAAGATTTTTAGAAAACATTGTAAATAAGTCAGATGCTTTAAAAACTGAATATGAAATGAAAACAAACCTTTCGTATGATTATATTGTTGGACAAGTAATTGCTTTGGACGACTCAAATTGGTTTAGTAGATTTACCATAGACAAGGGCGAAAATGACGGTTTGAAAAAAAATGACATTGTAATTTATGCTGTTGAAACAGAAAATGGTGTAGTTCAAATAGGACTTGTAGGTATAGTAGTAGAAACATCATCTAATTGGTCAAAAGTAATAACTTTGTTGGATGAAAGCTGTAAAATAAGTTTTAGAGACATTAACAGCGATGAGAGTGGAATTATTCAGGGAAGTATTGATGGTACTGTAGCAGGATATTTCTTCAACAGTAAAGCAAAAGCAAGTGAAGGCGATAATATTGTAACATCAGGAATAGGTGAAATATATGTTCCGGACATTTATATTGGAGATGTTAAAGAGGTTATTCAAACCACCGATGCATCCACCCAGAAGGTTGTCGTAGAACCTGCTGTTGAATTTACTAAATTGAACAGGGTTTATGTGCTCAAAGTTTCAAAATGATAAGATAGATGAAAGGTAGTAGTTAAATGAAAAAATTAGGCACAATGACTGCTATTGTAGTAGTAAGTTTTGTTTTTCAAACATCCCTGTTTAATTTTTTTGATATTTTTGGTACCGTTCCTAATATTTCTTTAATATTGGTAGTTGTTTTTGCTATGATGTCAGATGGAGTGACAGGGGGAATTGTCGGTATAATAACAGGAGTTTTGTACGATGCTATGATTTATGATGTATTTGGCATCTATACATTAATATATTTTATTATAGGTTCTGTCATAGGATGTTACAATGGTGATATGCTTAGTGAAAACAATATAGCTTATTGCACTATAACGGCAGTTTCTACTGTAGCAATGCATTTGTTCATGTATTTAATTTTGTTTTTTCTTAAATACAGAGTTGAATATGCAGGTAGCATAATCAGCAGCATTTTTCTTGAAGTAGTTATAAATACCATACTTGTTGTTTTTGTAGTAAAATTTATTATTTTTATATTCAATAAATTGAATGTAAAATAGGCCTTAAAGACTAGAGGTGACTTAGTTGAAATTACATAAATTTTTAACAAACAGATTCAATATTTTATATACGATTATTATAGTCCTGCTTTGTGTGTTGGGTTTTAGAATGGCTGTGCTAACCATAGTTGAAGGAGAAGAGTACAGGGATATTGCTGATGTAAAAAAAATTAAAGATATACCGGTTAAAGCTCCAAGAGGGAAAATATTAGACAGAAATGGTGAACTTTTAGCGGATAATGTTACAAGTTTTACCGTTCAAATGTATAAGGATGAAATAGATTCTGAAAATTTTAATGAAATCTCGTATATTTTATCTAAGTTGTTAGATAAAAACAATGAAAGACCAATTGATGATTTTCCAATTGAACTAGATACATTTGAATATGTTGATGAAGAATTGGAAAAATCAAAGAGTATTTATCAAAATCAAAACGACACATACGATGAAAATTCTGAAGTGATTTATCTAACGGCTGAAGAAAAAGCAATTCAAGCTGTTAAAGATAATATGAAAGATTGGCTGAATTACAGCATTGTAATATATGGAGAAACTTTTAGTCCAATGGAATTAGTGTTAAATAACATTTTAAAAGATATGTATGTTCCAATTGAATTGTCAAACGGACAGTATGTTTTTGTTGTTACAGAAGAAGAACAAAAAGATTCGATTAAACTGTGGAAAACAGAAAATGAATTCAATGAAAATTCAAATCCGTATGAAGTCATTGCTGAAATATTAGTTAAAAATAATAAATATATTAATGCTTTATTTTCTAATTCAAAAATAAGAAAATTATCATATGAATTTATACAATCAAAGGGCCTATTGGAAAATATAAAACTTGAGGAATTTTCATTTATACAGGATGAAGAATATAAAATTATAAAAAGGAACTTGAATTTTAATCATGAAGAAATTACTGCAACTTCTGAAGCAAAGGATGACTTTGTTTTTTTGACTATGAAATATTCAATTAATAATTTATTGCAGACAGTATATGAATCAAATTCAAAAAAAGTAATTCCAGGTGTTATTCTTCTTGAAAGATTAAAAGCAATATATCCGGATTTACCTGTTGAATTTGTTGAAAAAGGAGAAATTGGCTCATTTGAATATACAGATGATGAAGTGAAAAACAAATATTTGAATCAGCAGCATTTAGAAGAAAATACTATAGCATATGATTTTGTGATAGAAATTTCATTTAAAAACTATGATATATTGTACAATTTAATAACAGATGACGAAGTCAAATATTATTCGCAAATTGAGCTGTTAAAATACGAAAATCCAAATATATCTATAGCTGAATGGGAATATACTCCTATTAGAGACAAAAGAAACTGGATTAACTACAATGTAAAAATTGAAGGAACTGAAGAATATGCAGAAAATTATTCGGCTCAAGAAGTATTCTATTTGCTCCGTGAATCATTGAAAATCAATCCTGAAATAAATGACTATGATATGAGAAATATGATGGTTATAAGAGAACGTTATAACAAAACAAATTATTTGTCATACCATCCTGTTGATATATGCTACGGTATTTCAGAGAAAACTGTTGCTATGATATCTGAAAGATCGCATGAATTAAATGGAATAAATGTTGAGATTGAGCCTTTGCGTTTTTATCCTGAATACGACTCAGCAGCTCATGCTCTTGGGTATCTTGGCAAAATAGCTCTAGATTATGAAGTTCAGGATTATATTGTTGAAAAGGGATACAGCCCTGATGACATAATCGGAAAAACAGGTTTGGAAGAAAAATACGAAGATTATTTAAGAGGAGAAAAAGGCAAGAAAACTGTTGAAGTCAATAATGTTGGAAAAACTATAAAATCAGTATCCAGCCAAGCTCCTGTACCCGGAGATGATTTGTATCTTACAATAGATTTAAGATTGCAAAAGAAAGCTGAAGAAGCATTGCAAAAGGGACTTGAACAAATACAAACAGGAGGCATTTTCGAAAGCGAGTGGGGTAATTTCAGTTATAAAGACAAGTATGAAAATGCAAAATCCGGTGCTTTGGTTGCATTGGATGTAAAAACCGGAGAAGTATTGGCACTGGCAAACTTTCCATCCTATGATTTAAACATGTTTTCTACAGGAATATCATCAGAAGACTGGAACAGCCTTTTAAATGATTCTAAGAATCCGTTGGCACCAAGACCTCTTTATAATATAGCGATGCTTACTGCAATTCAGCCAGGCTCAACATTTAAAATGATTACTGCTCTTGCAGCACTTGAAAAAGGCGTTGATCCAAACACACAAATTTATTGTGCCGGTACTATGAAGGTCGGAGAAAGAAATTTCAGTTGCTGGATTTACAATATGTTTGGCGGATCTCACGGATATCAGACAATGTATGAAGCTATAATGAATTCTTGCAACTTTTATTTTTATACAACAGTTTTAGGATATAATCCGGCTACAAATCAGCCTCATACTGTAAAAGTTGATGCTGAGGACATAATTGATATGGCTTGTAAGTTTGGGCTTGACAGTAAGACTGGAATAGAAATAGATATTCCTCAAGAAGCTTCGGGCGGAGTTCCAAGCATTGAAGGAAAAAAATTAAATATCAGAGTTTATTTAAGAATGTTTCTTGAAGCAAATGTTGAAAGATATTTAAAGGACGGATATGCAATTGATGCAAGTATGAAAAATGAAATCATTGAAGAAATTGTAAGCTGGATTGATCGTGATGAACCCATGACGAGGGGTGAGGTATATGATGGACTTACAGGTCTTAAATTGAATCCTGAGAAAACAAATGATAATAATGTTCCATTAGTAGATATAATAAAGTATTCATATATTAATCAGGCTGTATGGAATGCAGGTGATAGTTTAAATATAAGTATAGGACAGGGAAATAATTCATAT
>NZ_JAWQJF010000127.1:0-5223 GCF_033447055.1 Sedimentibacter sp. | reverse complement strand
GATTAATGCTCATAGTCTTGGTGGGAGGAGAACTGTATACAGGAAACTGCCTCATGACTTTTGCATACCTACAGAAAAAAATTAAACTTGGAGAGTACACTAAAAGCTTGCTTCAGGTATTCCTGGGCAACTTGATAGGTGCATTAATAGTTGTTGGGCTTTTGTATTTTGGAGGAGTTTACAACAATACAGCACTTTCTGAAACAATAGTAAAAATTGCAAATTCAAAGTTATCACTTACATTCATGCAATCTTTGTCAAGAGGAATATTATGCAATATTTTAGTATCACTTGGAGTTTGGTTTGCAACAACAGCCAAGGACACTACAGGAAAAATTCTCGGATGCTGGTTTCCTGTAATGCTTTTTGTTATTTGCGGCTATGAGCACGTTGTTGCAAACATGTTTTATTTACCCATGGCAGCAATTTTTGATCATTCTATAACCGCTGCCAATGTAATAATTGATAATTTTATTCCCGTAGCCTTGGGAAATTTCATAGGTGGAGGAGTATTGGTTCCAATGATGTATTATAGAGTTTACCACAAATAATTATAATCTATTGAGGTGAAATTATGCTTACAGAATTATCGTGCCGTGAATTTGCTCAAGAGCTTGCTTCAAAAAAACCTATTCCAGGCGGCGGTGGTGCGGCTGCTCTGACGGCAGCCCTTGGAGTAGCATTAAATACCATGGTTGCAAATTATTCCATAGGAAAGAAAAAGTTCATGGACTGCAGGGAGCAACATGAGGAATTGATTGCTAGGGGAGAAGCTTTGAGAGAAAAGTTTGTTGATTTAGTAAATAAGGATGCGGAATATTTTGAGCCCTTGTCAAGAGCTTATGTAATGCCTTCAAATACAGATGAAGAGAAAAAACTAAAGGAACAAGTTCTTCAAAAATGTTTGAAAGAAGCATGTTCTGCACCAATGGAAACGCTGGTATGCACTTATGAAGCAATACTTTTGCATAAAGGAATACAGTACATATCATCTAATAACATAATAAGCGATGTAGGAGTAGGAGTGCAGTTTTTAAAGGCGGCTCTTAACAGTGCTTACTTGAATGTTCTCATTAATTTAAATTCCATAATTGATGAAGATTATGTAACTAAGCAGAAAGCAGAAGCAGTAAAATTAGTAAGTGAAGGAATAATAATAGCTGACGAAGTTTATAATATGGTTCTTAAGACAATAAACGGATAAACATATGCAGTAAGTTTTTTTCACAGGAGGTTAAGATGTCTGTAGAAACAATGAAATTAACAGGAAAGCCTGTTGTTGATTTTTTAAGGGAAAATATAAAAGAAAGAGTTACAAAATTGAGTATTAAAGATATAGTTCCCAAAATGCTGATTATCAGGGTGGGAGCAAGAGAAGATGATGTATTTTATGAAAAAAGCATACTAAAAAATTGCAGCATGCTAGGCATTGAAGGAACAGTAAAGGAACTTTCGGCAGATGCATCAATGGAAGAGCTCATAGGTATAATTAAAGAAGCCAATGTCAATGATGAAGTTCACGGTATTATGCTTTTCAGACCGCTGCCAAAACATATGGACCAGGAGAAAATATCCAACATAATCAATCCTTATAAAGATGTAGATTGCATGTCTCCTCTTAATATGGAAAAGACCTTTGAAGGAAACAGTAGGGGTTTTGCACCGTGTACACCAAAGGCAGTTGTTGAAATGCTTAGGTACTACAAAATACCTATGAATGGAGCAAACATAGTTGTTGCAGGAAGAAGCCTTGTTGTAGGCAAACCTCTTTCAATGCTTCTTTTAGATGAAAATGCAACAGTAACCATATGTCATTCAAAAACTAAAGATATGAAAAGTGTGACAAAAAATGCAGATATTGTGATTACTGCCATAGGTAATGCAAAGTTTATGAATGAGGACTTCTTTACAGAAGATTCAATTGTTATAGATGTGGGAATCAATGAGGACGGTAGCGGCAAGATTTGCGGTGATGTGGATTATGACAGAACTTTTGGGAAGGTCAAGGCATTGAATCCTGCTGCAGGAGGAGTTGGAACCATAACAACAACAATACTTTTGGATCAAACAGTAAAAGCATGTGAAATGTTTGTTGTAAAATAATTTAAATATTAATTAGAGTAGAAACCAGTGCGTTAAGTACCGAAGGATGGGAAGTTGCCTTCGGGCGAGAAGCTTTTAAGCTTGCGATACAGTTTCGCATCCGCTATTTAACTTGCTTCTTTCGTAGTTGGAACAATGGAAGGAGACTTATGTACAAAAAAATATCCAGAGATCTTAAATTTGACACAAGTTCTGTAGCGATGATGGGGACATTGATAGCGATTGAAATAGTGCTGTCAAGATTTGCATCCATCTCAGCATGGAACATTAAAGCAGGTTTCAGCTTTGTCCCCATAGCAATAGCTGCAATGATTCTTGGTCCTGTAAAGGGAGGAATTGTTGGAGCAGTGGCCGATTTTATCGGAGCTGTTTTATTTCCAATCGGAGCTTATTTCCCGGGATTTACACTTACGGCATTTCTTACAGGGGCAATATACGGCATTTTCTTCCGTGAAAAGCAATCCCTTGCAAGAATTGCCGGTGCTGTAGTAATCAATGAGCTTATTCTGAGTTTGTTTTTAAACACATTATGGATATCAGTTTTATATGGTGCATCTTACTGGCCGCTGTTTTTTACTAGAATACTGCAATGTGCCTTTTTAATTCCACTTCAGCTTTGCACAATATATCTCATATCCAAATCTTCAATAGGAAAGATTACAATGCAAATGTACAGATAATTAATTTAAGGTGTATGCATTTTGGTTTTGTAACACAAAACTAAAACTAATTAAATATGAGCAACGAATAAAGCAAAATGGTTTTCAAAGTCGGTTAAAGATTCGAAATCCTTTTATTATTATCCTATTCCATTTGAATAGGACTTTTTTCTTTGCCTTCGTCTGTGATCATTCCAACTATTGTAGAGATGTTTCATCATATATTCTGGTTCCATATTAATTAGTTTAGCCATCATGTACTTAAGTTACAAAGCTCTATTTTCTGATTTGCATAAACTATAAATTTTATATGGATTTTTAGAAATAAAACCTAATTAAACTATGTCTTTAAGGAAAAATAATAAAAAGGTTGTGATATAATTAAGAAAGGGCTATAAACATTAATTTTTGTAATTTAAATTCTTAAAATAGAAGTTTAAAGAAATTCATTTTTTAGAGCTGTTAATTATGACATTTGAATGCACGATTACTAAGTTTATGGTAAAATTAATGCATTAATATTAGGAGAGTAGACTAATGAATAATACAAGAAATAACTCATTAAAATATGGCTTAATAGTTGTTATGTTATCTTTTGCTATAAACGTGATTTTTTACATGCAATTTTCTTTAGATGAAACAGTGTTTTTAAAACATTATTACGAAAGAGATATACATGACGGTTCATTTATGATTATTCATTTCATTTCGAATTCTAATGATAACAGGAAAATAAATGAAATAAGCTTCCCACAGATGCCTGATGATTTCGCCTCAGTTGTATTTAATGATTTTAGCAATAATTTTGATAATGGGTATTATAGGGCTGAAAATTTTGCTCATTATAATTATAATGAATTAATGATAGAATTCCGGTATAATGACAAAAATTATGATGTGGAAAATAATGAAGAAAGCATTATTTTGAATAAAGCTGTTATAAAATATAATAATGGCGATATACAGGAAATTGATATCGGTAAAATTGTACTTCATAAAAACATGAACTACTATGATTTTATTGATTCAACTTATAGTTCATCATCTAATAATTTTACTGCTTCAACAGTAATGGAATCACAAAAAAATATTATTATTGAAAATATTGAGTCTGTATTAGATAAAGAAACAAGTGGTTTTATGGAATTGAAACTCAATGGGGTAAAAACTGAGGAATTAAAATATCCAATAAGTGTGAATATGGGAGATTCGTTGAATTTTGATAACAAATTTCTATATCATTTAGATGATATGCGAAAATATAATGTATACGATGTAGAAAAAAGGTTATTAATTTCAGACTCTGAAGGTAATAAAGGATATGAAGTAATTCGAAATTTGGATTATTATCCTATTGAATTTTTTCTGACGGAAAAAGGCATTAGTGAATTTTTGAAGTACATAGGGGTGAAATAATGAAACAAGGATATAAAAAAATATTTTGGGGATTCTTGATAACTATATTTAATATTAACCTTGGACCAATTAATATTTTACCGAATTTTTTGGGGTATTTAATAATAGGTTCAGGATTAAATTTAATACAAAATGAATTTGCAAACATAAATTTTAAAACAGCAAATAAAGCATCGAATTTCCTATTATTATATTCTATATTTGCGTATATAATATTTAGTATGATTTTTAACGATGGATACCAATATAAAAATATTATTGAAACAGGAGTTTTTGTTTTTGGAAGTTCAATAAGTTTAATTATGGTATTTAATATTTTTTCAGGAACAATAGAGTTATACATGAATAAGGAACAAAGAATATATGCTGATAATCTAGAAAATACACAAAAAGTATATACAATTCTTAATTTCATAGGGCTTTTGTTAATAGCTTCATCGATAAACATTTCAAACGAAGTTTATAATCTTGTCTCGGTATTATATTTGTTTGTTATTCAGTTGTATTTTGCAATTGTAATAAGCAAAATCAGTAAAACTTTTAATGAAGATTTAATTGAACCTTAAGGCATACCGGTGGTAGGTGTTTTAGGGAGTATAACAAATTACAAAGTAATTAATAAAATAAGCAAGTATAGTTCTGTTAAATATAAAAGAAGATATTTGAACAACAAAAGCAATTAAAAAAAGCAAGGTATTCTTGCTTTTTTTAATTGCTACTCATGTACATGAGTTCATATTGGTTTTTTGAAATATCTTTATAAATGCTTTCAACTTCTGATTCAACTAAATCATCTGTATTTCCGTTGAATGTTATTTTAGCGCATATCCCGCAGCTGGAGCTTAATTTTCTTGGTACAGGTTGCAATAAGCATGGAATGTCAAGCTTTTGCATTTTTTTCTCGAATTTTATTGCACCAGAATGAGTAAAAAATACTATTATATAAGTCATTTTTGACCTTTTACTACGGATACATCATCATGGGTTTCAATTTCAATTGAATATCCCTTGCTTGATAAAAATTTTTTAACATTAGTTTTTGAAG
>NZ_JAWQJF010000126.1:0-15532 GCF_033447055.1 Sedimentibacter sp. | reverse complement strand
GCGACGATTATCCTTGAACTATATTTTTGCGATTTTCTAGGTTCATATATACCTAATTTTTTTGACCTTGTTTTTCATAAGCTACTTTACACTATCTAATATTTAGTAGTTTATTATAATATGTTGCTTTAACAATATCAAGATTATTATTAAAGAAATTGCTTAATCTCAAAATACGAGGTGTAAAAGAAAAAATTTTATCGGCACAATTTATTCTTACACTGTATGCTTCAACGGGATGCATATTTTTATAAAGCTTATTCTCAATTAAGCTAAATTTTTAAATTGAGAATTATATAATTCAGCATATATACCGTTTGCTACAATTAATTCATCATGTCTTCCTTTTTCTTTGATTCCATTGTCAGTGATAACTATTATTTCATCTGCATTTTTAATTGTAGATAATCTGTGAGCTACAATAACGGTAGTTCTGCCTTTTGATAATTCTTCCAGAGAATTTTGAATCAACATTTCAGTGGCATTATCAAGCGCTGAAGTTGCTTCATCCAATATTAATATTGGCGGATTTTTCAAAAATACTCTCGCTATAGAAATTCTTTGTTTTTGACCACCGGATAACTTAACCCCTCTTTCGCCAATATAAGTGTCGTAGCCATCGGGAAGTGTCATTATAAAATCATGAATGTTAGCCATTTTTGCAGCTTGCTGTATTTCTTCTTTTGTAGCATCAAATCTTCCGCATTGTATGTTGTCGTATATTGTTCCCGTAAAGAGGAAAACATCCTGTTGAACAATTCCGATATTTTTCCTGAGTGATTTACGTGTAAAAGTTTTTATATCCATATTGTCTATTGAAATACTACCTTCTTCTGTTTCATAAAAGCGAGGTATCAAATGACAAAGAGTTGTTTTACCGCCTCCGGATGGTCCAACAAATGCTACAGTCTTGCCTGCTTCTATATTAAATGAAATATCTTTCAAAACTTCCTTGTGATTATCATAAGAAAAGGTTACATTGTCAAACTTTATGTCTCCCTTTACAGCATCAACATTCTTTGCGTCAGGTTCATCAATTTCAACATCTTTGTCCATTACTTCAATAAATCTCTTAAAACCTGATATACCAGACTGATATTGTTCTACAAAGTTGATGAGCTTTCTTATTGGATTTAAGAAATTGCTGATATATAATAAAAACGCAGCAAAATCTCCAAAGTTTATCCATCCTTTAAAGAAAAATATAGCTCCTGCACTTAGCACAAGAATATTCAAAAAGTCTATTATAAATGAAGAACCTACGTGAAATTCAGCCATTACTTTATAGGCTTTCGCTCGGGCTGCTTGAAATTTACTGTTATTCTTTTCGAATTTTTCTATTTCGTTTTCCTTGTTGCTGAATGCTTTAGAAACTCTGATTCCAGAAATGCTGTTTTCAATTGTGGCATTTACTTCACCTATGGTTACTCTTGTTTCCATAAATGTGTCTGCCATTCTTATTCTAAGCTTCATAGCTATAAAAATTAAAAATGGTATGACTGAAAAAACGATCAATGCAAGAGGTAAGTTTATTATACTTAAAATAGTGAAAGAACCAATTAACATTACTACAGAAATGAATAAATCTTCAGGTCCATGATGCGCCAATTCTGAAATATCCATTAGGTCATTTATTATTCTGGATGAAAGTGTACCTGTTTTATTTTCATCAAAGAACACAAACGGAAGATCCTGCAAATGTTCAAATATATCCTTTCTCATATTTGCCTGCATTATTACTCCCATTATGTGACCATAGTATGTTATGTAATAATTAAGACCAACCTTTAACACATATATTAATCCTAATGCAACAAGCCATGTAATCATTAAATTAAGTTGTTGTTCGGGCACATAAATATTTATAATATTTCTTGTAATTATTGGATAAAACAAATCACACACTGCAATGACAAATGCACAAATCATATCAATGATGAATATTTTTTTAACTGGTTTGTAATACGAAACAAATCTTTTAATCATATAATATGATTCTCCCTATCAAATTTAATTTTTGTTAAATAATTTAAAACATATGGCTGATAGAATAATATATATTGCAATTGCAGCCAGATTTAACATAAAAATATTAAGTAAACTTAATTTACTAAAATAACAAATAACAGCTATAATAACAAGTGATAAAAGCATAGCAATGTTTGAAATTTTTACAGGCTCTGTTTTCAAAAGTCTTTGACCTAAATCTTTCATGCTGCTGCTGTGCATAAACAAACTAAAAATTAATACAGGCGCTGCAAATTGAATATTTGTGCTTAAAATTGAGCATGCATGTGTAAATAAGAATATTCCGGCTGCTAGCATTGCGTAGTTCCACCACTTTTTTTTCTGCATTTCTCTAAGCCTTATTTTATTTGGATTCATAATTCACCTTCAAATTTATATTTATAATTTATATTAATAATATCATTATTTAATGTTTTTTACAATGTATAATAATTAAGTATAAATATTTTGCTTATTTGCACAATTGTGTTGTTTTTTGTGTTAATCAGGCTATTGTGTTGGTTTTGTATCATCTATTGACATTTAAAGGAAGATGTGTTAAACATAAATGTGCAATTGAATAATGATATAATTTCAACAACTTATTACAGACACGAATGTTTGATTCTAAAGGTTGAAAACACATAAATAATAATATTATTAATTTTCAGAAAAATATTTCAATAAAATTTAAAAATTGCAGACTTATTAATTAATGCTGTCATTGTTTTATAAAAACAGAAAGGTATTATTTATGGATATAACATTGAAAGAAAATGAAAAAGTAGAAGATTTGCAGTGCAAAGGATTAAGAATCATTCAAAATAAAAAATGGTTTTGTTTTGGAATGGATGCAGTTCTTCTAACTAATTACTGCGATATAAAAAATAATTCTAAAGTTGTGGATTTGGGTACAGGAACAGGTATCATTCCTATACTGTTAAGCGGTAAAAGAAATTATTCTAAAGCTTATGGTATAGAAATTCAGGAAGAAGTGGCGGAAATGGCCAAACGAAGCGTAGAACTCAATAAACTTCAAGATAAAATAGAAATATTGAATGCTGATTTGAAAAATGCTTCGGAATTTTTAGAGCCAAATTCATTTGATGCAGTAATTTCAAATCCTCCGTACAAGCTTAACAACAGTGGAATAATAAATCCGGAGGATAAAAAAGCAATATCAAGGCACGAAATAAAATGTTCACTTGAGGATGTCATAAGCACTGCAGCATTATTACTTAAACAATATGGACGTTTTTACATGGTTCACCGCCCTGACCGATTAGCAGATATAATTTGCTTATTAAGAAAATACAGGCTTGAGCCAAAGCAAATTCGCTTTGTTTATGCACATGTTCATGATAAGCCAAACATGGTGCTTATACGTGCTTCTAAACATGGAAATCCAGAACTCAAATTTGACAAGCCCTTATATATTTACGATGATGAAGGCAATTATACTGATGATGTATACAAAATTTATGGAATGTGAAAAAATGTGAAGAAATTCAATTTATTCCTTGACTTTAATTTCAATTTAATATATCATGATACAGAATATAATAATATAATGACAGTGATTGGAACAGTAGCTTCAGTAGAATTTAAAGAGAAATAATCAAATGGTGGGAGATTATAAATTCGAATGCAGTGAATATCATCCATGAGTTTAATTTCTGAAGTACCAGTAAGAAATTACGTATGAATGCGTTAAATTTTCGAGATACATATATTTAAAGTATTTATATGTAATTTGGGTGGTACCGCGGATTTCGTCCCATGTCTTTTGACATGGGACTTTATTTTTCATGTTATACACCAATCACACTGCATTATAAAAATTACACAGGAGGGAAAAATGAAATTATTCAAAGATATATCAAAAGCAGATTACAAAACTAATGAACATGAGATATCACAATATTGGAAAGAAATTGACCTTTTAAAACAAAGTGTTGAAACTCGTAAGGAAAAAGAGCCGTTTATATTTTATGAAGGACCGCCAACAGCCAATGGCAGACCGGGTATTCATCACGTTATAGCAAGAACATTAAAAGATTCAGTATGCAGATTCAAAACAATGGAAGGTTACCAGGTAAACAGAAAAGCAGGATGGGACACCCACGGACTTCCTGTTGAAATAGAAGTTGAGAAACAGTTAGGGCTTAATGACAAAACAGATATTGAAAATTACGGCATTGATAAGTTCAATGAAAAGTGCCGTGAATCTGTATTCACTTATGAAGGATTGTGGAGACAGATGACAGAGCGTATGGCTTACCTCATAGACCTTGACGATCCATACATCACATTGAACAATGATTATATTGAATCAGAGTGGTGGATACTTGACAATATGTTCAAAGACGGTCTCATGTATGAAGGGCACAAAATACTTCCATATTGCCCAAGATGCGGAACAGGTCTTGCATCTCACGAAGTTGCACAAGGATATGAAGAAATAAAAACAGTTACTGCATATGCTAAATTTAAGAAAAAAGGTGTAGATGAATATTTCCTTGCATGGACAACAACACCTTGGACTCTTTTATCCAATGTTGCATTGACTGTTCATCCTGAAGTTGATTATTTAAAAATAAAAATAGCTGATAAAGAAGATGCCAAAGGTGAAGTGTATTATATTTCAAAGCCTTTAGTAGATAAAGTTATTAAAGATGAGTATGAAGTACTTGAAGAAATGAAAGGTAAGGACATGGAGTTCATGGAATATGAACAACTGATGCCTTATGTTAAAGTTGACAAAAAAGCATTCTTCGTTACATGTGCAGATTATGTAACAACAGAAGATGGTACAGGTATAGTTCATACAGCACCTGCTTTTGGAGAAGACGACTACAATACTGGAGCAAGATATAATTTGCCTGTTGTAAATCCTGTTGATGATTCCGGAAAATTCAGAGGAACTCCTTGGGCAGATATGTTTGTAATGGATGCAGATGCACCAATTTTGGCTTGGCTTAAAGAAAATGGAAAACTGTTCAGGAAAGAACCGGTTCTTCACAACTATCCTCACTGCTGGAGATGCCATACACCTCTTTTGTATTACGCTAGACCAAGCTGGTACATTCAGATGACAAAGCTTAAAGATCAACTTATAGAAAACAACAATTCAGTTGAATGGTATCCGGATTTTGTTGGTGAGAAACGTTTTGGTAACTGGCTTGAAAATTTAAATGACTGGGCAATATCAAGAAGCCGTTATTGGGGAACTCCGCTTCCTCTTTGGAGATGTGAATGCGGTCATGTTGAAAGCATAGGCTCAAGAAAAGAATTAGTTGAGAAGGCTATTGAAGAAATTGATGAAAGCATTGATCTTCACAGACCATACGTTGACGATGTTCATATTGTATGCCCTAAATGCGGCAAGCATATGACAAGGGTTAAAGATGTTATCGACTGCTGGTTTGACTCAGGAGCAATGCCTTACTCACAATGGCACTATCCTTTTGAAAACAAGGAAAACTTCAAAGAATTATTCCCGGCAGACTTCATTTGTGAAGGAATAGATCAGACAAGGGGATGGTTTTATTCATTAATTGCAATATCAACATATGTAATGGGCAAATCACCATACAAGAGAGTATTGGTAAATGATTTGGTTCTTGATAAATTCGGAAAGAAGATGTCAAAATCAAGAGGGAATACAGTTGACCCGTTTGATTTGTTCGACAGATACGGTGCAGATGCTTTGAGATGGTATTTGTTGTTTGTATCACCTGCATGGTCTCCAACTAAGTTTGACGAAGATGGCCTCAAGGAAGTGCTGAGCAAGTTCTTTGGAACAATTAAGAATGTATATACTTTCTTTGCTTTGTATGCAAATACAGATTCAATCAATCCAAAGGAATTCTTTGTTGAATACAAAGACAGACCTGAGCTGGACAGATGGATAATCTCAAAGTACAACAATCTTGTTAAATTTGTTCGTGAAAGCATGGCTGTATACGACCACAACAAGACAGTTAGAGCAATTCAGGAATTTGTAAATGAAGATTTGTCAAACTGGTACATCAGACGTTCAAGAAGAAGATTCTGGGTTACTGAACTTACTGAAGATAAGAAGGCTGTATACAATACAACTTATGAAATATTGGTTGGCATAGCACAGCTTACTGCACCATTTGCACCTTATTTATCAGAAGAATTATACAGAAATCTCACAAATGAAACATCAGTACATTTAAGCTACTATCCGGAAGCTAATGAAGATTTAATAGATGAAAATGTTGAAAAGAGAATGGACCTTGTAAAAGATCTTGTGAAATTAGGAAGAGCTTCAAGAGAAAATGCAAAAATTAAAGTTAGACAGCCAATAAGAAGAATTCATATTGACGGCAAGTACCATGATTTAATATTTGACTTAGTTCCCCTTATTAAGGAAGAATTAAATGTTAAGGAAGTAGTATTTGAACATGACTTAAATGAATTCATGGATTTCTCATTAAAGCCGAACTTCAAGGTTGCAGGTCCTAAGCTTGGAGGCAATGTTAAAGCATTTGCAGGCGTATTAGCTAAAGCTGATTCTTTGGAAATAATATCTAAAGTTCAGTCAGGACAAAAGTATGGACTGACAGTGAATGGGGAAACAGTAGAACTTGATGAGGAAATTTTAGATATTCGTATATCTGCTAAAGAAGGATATGATGTTTCAACAGCTAACAACTTGTTTACAATCATAGACACAAAATTAACAGAGGAATTAATAAATGAAGGTTATGCTCGTGAATTTATATCAAAGGTTCAACAGATGAGGAAGAACAACGGATATGAAATGATGGACAGAATAAACATATTCTACAACGGTTCAGAAGAAATTGACAGAGCTGTTAAAGAGTATGAAGACTTTATTAAGAGCGAGACACTGGCTGATTCAGTAGAAAAATCAGATGATACTATGGAAGTTCATAATTTAAATGGTATTGATACAGGAATGAAACTGGAAAAAATAAGCAGATGATGCAAATCTTCGATTTGGTGTCAGTCGCTTATCCTGAACGAAGTGAAGGATCTCATGCTTTGATGATGCAAATCTTTGATTTGATGTAGTATTTTGTAAGGTAATTGAAATGTAAAATGTGGTATAATTATAAGTTATACCACATTTTTTTAGAAATTTATGCTAATGTATTTGCTATTACTGTTGACTGTTTTAAGAAATCAACTGTTATGAAACAAATTTAAAATATCTCTAGTGTTTTTAGCATTTACCTGTCCCGGTGCAGATAGATTTTTTACTGTAGCAAATGTCATGCATGAGCCGAACAATTCACCGGTCAATCTTGTTATAACTCCAAGAGATCCCATTGACATTGTTATACATGGTTTTTTTCTTTTTTTTATTTCCAATGTAGCAGAAAGAAGTGTAAGCACATCTTCCTCAGAATTTGGCATTACTGCTATCTTTGCAATGTCTGCTCCATATTCCTGCATTTTAACCAATCTTCCAATTATTTCTTCTTTCGGCGGTGTCTTAAAAAAATCATGATTTGACATAATTACTTTAACTTGATGTTTTTTTGCAAATTTTATAATTTTTTTTATTTTCTCGTCATTGCTGAAAAGTTCAATGTCTACGAGGTCAATTAATCTGCTTTCAATAGCATTATAATTAAGTCTAAAGTAGTTATCTTCAGAAATGTCACATGTTCCGCCTTCTTTTTTTGTTCTGAATGTAAATAAAAGAGGCTTGTAATAAATTTTTCTTATGTTTTCCAGAAGATTTTTCACCTTAGAAGAATCATTTACATTTTCAAAAAAATCTATTCTTAATTCTGCCAAATCGTAATCTACTGTTTTCAAGTTATCAATTTCATTTAAAATTTGTCTTTCATTAACACCTGTTAATGGTATACAAATTTTCGGAGCACCTTCATTGAACGTTACATTTTTAATCTGCAGTTTTTCCACAGTCAATCTCCTAAAAAGAATTATTTTCTTAATTTTTATACTGTTTATTATATATTAAAATTTAAATAAAATAAATACAATTTTAGCTATGCTGTGGAGTTTGGGATAAGTATATAGCTTTTTCAACGATGAAAACATTACCACAAAATGTGTTGAAATTTCAATATTATTTATTGACAATGAATTGCTTTGCGTAATATAATTATATAAATTGGGTGCAGAGTATCTTTCTGCAATTTATTTTATGCAGCTGAAAGGTAGTGAGTTTATGAAAGGTTTAGGTGTCTCACCAGGCATTGGAATAGGGAAGGCTTTTTTAATTGATAAAAAATCAATGAATATAGAAAAAATTCATGTTATTGATACAGATACGGAAGTAAGCAGGCTTATAAATGCTATGGAAGTTGGTAAAAGTGAATTAAATGAATTATATTTAAAAACGCTGGAAGAAGTTGGCGAGAAAGAAGCACAAATTTTTAAGTCTCACGAAATGATGTTAGAAGATGATACATTTATATCGGAAGTTGAAATCAAAATAAGAAAAGAAAACATCAATGCAGAATACGCTTTAAATGAAATTTCAAATGCTTATATTAAGATGTTTGAGAATATAGAAGATGAATATCTTAGAGAAAGAGCAGAAGATATCAGAGATGTAATGACAAGGGTTATAAAAATACTTTTGGGTATTAAAATTACAGATTATTCCCATATTGAAGAAAACTCTATAATAATAGCGAAGGATTTAACACCTTCAGACACAGCTCAAATTGATAAAAGAAGAGTTTCTGCAATGATAACAGAAATGGGAGGAAAGACATCTCATGCTGCTATTATTGCCAGAATTATGGGAATACCGACAGTTGTAGGGCTTGAAAATATAACCTGTAAAATTAAAAAAAATGATTTGGTTATATGTGATGGAAAATCAGGGAAAGTCCTAATAAATCCGAATGAAAAACAATTAAAATATTATATTCAAAAGAAATCTAAAGAAGAAGAAATCGAAAGTGAGTTAAAAAAACAGATAAATCTTCCAACAGTTTCAAAGGATGGATTTGTAATATCATTGTCAGCAAATATTGGAACACCGCGTGATGTTGATAGTGTTTTAGAAAACGATGCTGAAGGAATCGGCTTATTTAGAAGTGAATTTATTTTTATGAACAGGGAACTTCAGCCAACAGAGGACGAACAGTTTGAGGAATACAAGGAAGTCCTTGTTAAGATGGGAAACAAGCCTGTTATTATAAGGACATTGGATATAGGTGGAGACAAAGACGTACCATATATTGATATACCAAAAGAGATGAATCCATTTTTGGGTTACCGGGCAATCAGGCTTTGTCTCGGGAATGTTGAAGTTTTCAGAACTCAGCTCAGAGCCATATTAAGAGCAAGTATTTATGGAAATGTAAAAATTATGTTTCCTATGATATCTACAATGAAGGAATTAAAAGATTCAAAGAAGATTTTAGAGGAAGCTAAGAAAGAGCTTAGGAAAAAAGGAATACCATATAAAGAAAACATAGAAATAGGAATTATGATAGAAATTCCATCAGCTGCAATTATTTCAGACCTTTTAGCTAAAGAAGTGGACTTTTTCAGTATTGGCACAAATGATTTGATACAATATACGTTAGCTGTTGACAGAATGAATTCAAAATTATCTCATTTGTACAGCCAGTATCATCCTGCGTTGCTTCGTTTAATAAAAAATGTTATAGAAAATGCTCACAAAGCAGGCATCTGGGTAGGTATGTGCGGTGAGGCTTCAGGAGATCCAAAACTTATTCCTGTTCTTCTTGGAATGGGGTTGGATGAATTCAGCATGAATGCACCATCAATTTTAAAATCAAGATATATAATAAGAGGCTTGAATAAAAAAGAAATGGAACAAGTTGCAACAAACACTTTAGATATGGAAAATGCAATTGAAGTTGAAGATTACTTAAGCTGCTTGTTTGCAGATGAAAATGAAAATTATTTGAAAAGGTGCAAAACCCCTTGATAGCGATATAATAATAATGGGTCCACCCACATATTACTGAAATGTCTCATGAGTTATGAAAGTAATGACTAAAAAACTTTTAGAAATATAAACACAACATTAACGACAAAACCAAAAAGGGTGGAGTCGTTTTTATGTATAGCAATAATTGACTAAAATTCACTATTATTGTATTATATTAATATTATAACAGAAATTAAAGTCGGATTTAAAAGAATAGAGGGAATATGATGAAATATAAAGTTAACAAAAAACAACTGGTGAGCAAAGATTGTTTTGTTTGCGGTACTGAAAATCAAGGATCATTGAGAAGCAAATTTTATGAACTTGAAAATGGCGAACTCATGTCAATTTCGACTCCAATGCAGATACATCAAAGTTATCCTGACAGAATGCACGGTGGTGTTAATTCGGCCATACTTGATGAAGTGATTGGAAGAGCTATAATGATTGATGAACCTGATGCATGGGGAGTAACAGTTGAGCTTACAATAAAATATAAGAAGCCTGTTCCACTAGATAATCCTGTTAAAGCTGTTGCAAGAATTACACGCAATACAAGATTGATTTTTGAAGGAACAGGAGAAATATTGCTGGAAGATGGAAGCATAGCAGCAACAGGATATGCAAAATATGTAAAAATGACTATTGAAAAGTTAGCTAATGATACAGGGGCCGATGATTCTCTAATGATAGAAGATGTTACACAAGCACCGGCAGAGGTGGAAATATAAGGTTGGGAAACGAAGACTGCTAAAAAAGTATATTTATGTCATCCTGAGCGATAGCGAAGGATCTAATCTTTATTGAAAATATGAGATTCTTCGGCTACGTCTCAGAATGACACGCAAAAAAGTATAGTTTTATAGTTGCCACGGAAAGACCTTCGTGTCGTTCCGTCTATTATCAACAATTAATTTTATGAACAGGAGTACAAATGAAAAAAAACGATATAATTGAAGTAACAATAAATGATATAAAATTTCCTAATATAGGAAAAGCGAATTTTGAAGGCAAAAACATAAAAATAAAAAATACTATTCCGGGACAAAAAGTGAAAGCAAAAGTAAGCCGCTCCAGAAAAGACAGCGCTGAAGCAAAATTAATTGAAGTTATTAAACATGCTGATTATGAACAACAGCCATTGTGTGAACACTTTAATTTGTGCGGAGGATGTGCTTATCAAAATGTTCCTTACGAAAAACAACTTGAATTTAAATCAAGCCAAGTTAAGTCAATTATAGATGGTGTGTTGACTGAACCTTATGAATTCCTTCCCATAGTTCCAAGCCCTAAAATGACTGAATACAGAAATAAAATGGAGTTTTCTTTTGGAGATGAAATAAAAGACGGACCGTTGTCTTTGGGAATGCACAGAAGAAACAGCTTTCATAGCATTGTAAACACAAAAGGGTGCTTAATTGTCAATGAAGATTTTCGACAGATTTTATGTCAAATACTGGATTATTTCCAAGGAAATAGTCAAACTTATTACCATAAAACAACTAAAATTGGTTTTTTAAGGTATTTATTAGTGAGAAAGACAGAAAAAACGGGACAAATTTTAATTAATTTGATTACAACAAGCCAAAGCACATTAAATGAAAAAGAATTTGTGGACTTAATATTAAATTTAAAATTAAAAGGCGAAGTGAAATGTATTGCTCATTCCGTATTTGACGGAGTAGCCGATGTTGCAAGAGCAGATGATATGAAAATTCTTTACGGAGAAGATAAAATTACAGAAGAACTTCTGGGACTTTATTTTAATATTTCTTCATTTTCATTTTTCCAAACAAATTCACTTGGTGCAGAAAAATTATATTCAATAGTTAGAGATTTTATAGGAACAACAAAAGATAAAGTAATATTTGACTTGTATTCAGGAACAGGAACCATAGGACAAATATTGTCGCCATCAGCAAAAAAAGTAATCGGCATTGAAATAGTTGAAGAAGCTGTAAAAAAAGCCAATGAAAATGCAAAACTGAACAATCTTGACAACTGTACATTTATTGCAGGAGATGTTCTCAATAAAATAGATGAATTGGAGGATAAACCGGACATAATAGTTCTTGACCCCCCAAGAGAAGGAATACATCCAAAAGCAATTCAAAAAATAATAGACTACAAACCTGAGACATTCATTTACATTTCATGTAAGCCCACATCCCTGGAAAATGACTTGCCATATTTTCTGGATAATGGCTACAAAGTTGAAAAAGTCCAGTGTGTAGACATGTTTCCAATGACACCGCACGTAGAAACGATAATTCTGATGACGTATTGTGGTTTTAAGGGTGAAAAATAGGTTTTGACCACAATATGTTGTGGTTTGAGAGCAAAAATCGAGCAAAAAAACGGACAAAAAACATCGATTTTTCACCCCAAAAAAAGGGCGAAAATATAGATGACATAGTAAAAAATTAAATATTCATATGATTTTAGTTATGATTTTTAAGTGTAAAAGAATAATAACTATTTTTGAAATAGAATAGAAATATTATAAAATTGGAGGACAATATGGACGAAAATAAATGTAGCTGTTGTAGTGAGGAAGTTAATAATGTAGTAATCGGTGAATATGTTTGCTACTGTAACCATGTTTCAGAACAAGATATTATTCAGGCAATCGAAAACGGTGCAACTACAGTTGAGAGTGTAATAAAAGTAACCGGTGCAATGAAAAATAGTAATTGCGCGGTAAATAATCCAAAAGGCACATGTTGTTATCCAGATATTGTTTATGTTTTCAATAAATATAGAAAGATTATATAAGATGAGATTGATGTTTTGTGTTTTGGAGCAACTTCTTAATAATATCAATAGAGATGGGTATAGTTTCTACTAAAAAGTAAGAATCATTTATACAAGCATTAATATATAAAATATCAATTAATAGCTGTTTCTTATATTTTGAAAGAAATATGCCGAGAGGATGATATTATATGTCGAGTTGGCGGAGATGAATTGTAATTTTCTTTCACAAACAGATGTGGAAACAACTGATAAAACAAGGAGCCGAATAAAACAAGCAGTATCGAAAACAAAAATAGAGTATGTTATTATATATATATCAATAGGTTATGCTATTAAATCCAGGACTGATGAATATATATCAGAAGTTCATAAACTTGCAGATAATAGGACGTATAGTGAAGAATTCAATAGATTGATTTTTTTTATTAAAGAATGAAAGTTAAAAAAACACTATTTTTTAGGAAACATTTTAAAAAGTAGTGTTTTATTGAGACTGTGAAGAAAAGTCTGTAAATTTAATTTGAACTAATAGCCTTCTATGGTAAAATAAAAAATCATAGGAGGCTATTTTTATGGCAAAGAGAAGAACAAATTTATCAGAGGGAAAACAAAATATCATAGCAGCTTTAATAAATGAATATGACATTAAATCTGCAGAAGACATTCAAGATGCTCTTAAAGATCTTTTAGGCGGAACAGTGCAAAGTATGCTTGAGGCAGAAATGGACAACCATCTTGGATATGAACCATATGAACGTTCAGAAAACAGTAATGCACGTAATGGACGAAAATCAAAAACAATCAGAAGTAAGTATGGAGAAATGGAAATTGATGTACCCCAGGATAGAGAGTCGTCTTTCGAACCACAAATAGTAAAAAAACGTCAGAAAGATATTTCTCAAATTGAAGAAAAAATAATTGCTATGTATGCCAAAGGACTTTCTACAAGACAGATTTCAGAGCAAATTGAGGATATTTACGGTTTTGAAGTAAGCGAAGGATTAGTGTCTGATGTGACAAATAAATTTCTCCCTGAAATTGAAGATTGGCAGCAACGTCCTCTTTCAAACGTTTATCCGATTGTATTCATTGATGCAGTTCATTTTTCAGTACGTGAAAATAATGTAGTAAAAAAGCTTGCTGCATATGTAATTTTAGGAATTAATGATGAAGGTCATAAAGAAGTAATAAGCCTTCAAATAGGACAAAATGAAAGCAGTAAATATTGGTTGGGAGTTCTAAATGAACTTAAAAATCGTGGAGTAAATGATATTTTAATCCTTTGTGCAGACGGACTTAGTGGAATGAAGGAAGCTGTAAATGTTGCATATCCAAATACTGAATACCAACGTTGCATAGTTCACCAGGTTAGAAACACATTAAAATATGTGGCAGATAAAGATAAGAAAAAATTTGCAGCTGATCTTAAAACTATTTATCAAGCTCCAAGTGAAACTTTAGCACATAATCGAATGGAAGAAATCACTGAAAAGTGGGAAAAAATTTATCCTAATGCTATGAGAAGTTGGTCAACAAATTGGGATGTAATTAGCCCAATTTTCAAATTCTCTACAGATGTTAGAAAAATCATATATACTACAAATGCTATAGAAAGTTTAAACAGCACATACCGCAGATTAAACCGCCAGAGAAGCGTATTTCCAAATGATACAGCTTTACTTAAAGCATTATATTTAGCTACTTTTGAAGCTACGAAAAAATGGACAATGCCTCTAAGAAACTGGGGAAAAGTTTATGGTGAACTTTCAATCATGTATGAAGGAAGATTGAAATAGCCTAAGTTTACTATTGATTAAATAAAAAAAACACCCATTTATTAGGGTGATATTGACATGTAATAAATCATATTCTATACTGTTAGTAAGCAAGTATGCTTGTCATATAAGCATACTTGCCATAAAAAATTTATCATAGAATGCTATTTTACAGAGATTATTTCACACTCTCGTTTTATTGTTGAATTTTTATTGATTTTATATTTCATTTTTTTTCAGTAAGATTTCGATATTTGTTAATTTAGCTTCTATTCTTGCCAGGTAGTCAACTATTTCTTTTAGTAAATTCTCGCTTTTTTCATTATTTACTGGCTTATTTAGTTGATTCCAATAGGTTGATTTCTTAAAAGTCTGACTGTTGGAATCTTTCACCTGCTGCTCTAACTTTCTTATTTCATCTATAACATTATTTTGTCGAATGGGTATTGAATCCTTTTCTTCATATGGTTTTTCATTGTCGATTATATCCATATAACTAACTCCTATACTATTATTTTCATATTACTATTTATATTCATCAAATTTCATTATTATTCTTACTTTGAACTGATTTTAACATATAAATATAAAGAATATTTATATTCTTGACTATGTAGCAGTTTTTTTTACTCTACATAGAATATATAGCGAGGAGGGGTATATTTGAAACCAAATTATTCTAAAATTTCTAAAATAAATGTAACTTATAATAATATAAGTATTAACACTAAAGAAAAACCTGAAGAAATATACATATTAGATAATATGGAATATTCAGTTTCTTCAAATAATATTGAAAAACAAGAAATAGATGATGTTTCAGCATCTATGGCTGAAGATGATGCTCTTAATGAAGAAACAATATCATTAATGGACAATGAGCAAACAGTAACAGAAGGACAAGGTATAGACCATATGGATAATAATGTTGAAGCAGTTCCACAATCAGGTGCTGAACATTCAGATTTAGATACTCCGCCAGCCGATGTTGCGGAACAAGTAATTATTGAAGAAGTAAACAATACAGAAGATATAGAATTTATGGATAATC
>NZ_JAWQJF010000125.1:0-3617 GCF_033447055.1 Sedimentibacter sp. | reverse complement strand
GCCTGCAACATTTACAAGAACATCAACTTTAGAGAATTTTTCTACGGCAAAATCTACTAAACTTTTGCAGCCTTCCCTTTTGCTTAAATCTGTTTTAAAAAATACTCCGCCTACTCTTGCTGCTCCTTCTTTTAATTTCTCTTCATTGATATCAGCCATCACTACTTTGGCTCCATCCTTAGCGAATGCTTCAGCTACGGCAAGACCTATTCCACTTGCAGCTCCTGTAACTATACATACTTTGTTTTCTAACATTTTTCCCTCCAAATTAAATTATTTAATTTTTTTTAAATTTATATTTTTTAAATTTCTGTATATTTTAAATTTTCAGAAACTATGATTGTTGCTCCTGTTGCTTCTTGAACCTGTTCAATTGTATAATTAGGATTTATCTCTTTCAGCAATAGTCCCTTATCAGTAACTTCAATTACACCCATTTCAGTAATAATAAGATCTACTACATGTACAGCTGTCAAAGGAAGAGTGCATTGCTTCAAAATCTTATGCTTGCCTTTTGCTGTGTGATTCATAGCTACAATAACTTTTTTAGCTCCTGTTACAAGATCCATGGCGCCTCCCATTCCGGGGACCATCTTACCCGGAACCATCCAATTAGCAAGGTTCCCTTTTTCATCAACTTCCAATGCACCCAGTACAGTTGCATCCAAATGACCGCCTCTTATTATAGCGAAAGATTCTGCGCTGTCAAAAAATGCTCCACCCGGATTAATTGTTACATGAAGTCCTCCTGCATTTACCAGATAAGGGTCTTCCTTACCAGGTTCAGGAACAGGCCCCATTCCAAGAAATCCGTTTTCAGACTGCAGTGTAATTTCAATGTCTTCTGGTATATAATTAGCAACCATTGTTGGAAGCCCAATTCCAAGATTTACAACATCTCCGTCACGAAGTTCCTTGGCCACTCTTCTTGCAATATATTCTTTATCATCCATTATGAATTACCTCCAACTATATATTTTATAAAGATACCAGGAGTCATAACGTCATCTGGATCAATTTCACCAACTTCTACTATTTCATCCGCTTCAACAATTACTACGTCTGCTGCTGTAGCCATAATAGTATTGAAGTTTCTTGTTGCTTTTGAATATCTCACATTTCCTTTTTTGTCTACCTTTGCCCCTACAATAAGAGCGATATCAGCCTTTATGGGTTTTTCAAGAATGTATTCCTCACCGTCTACAGTAATTATATCTTTTCCTTCAGCTACAACCGTTCCTAAACCAGTTGGAGTTAAAATTCCACCAAGCCCAGCACCAGCTGCTCTTATTCTTTCTGCAAGAGTGCCTTGAGGTACAAGCTCAACTTCAAGTTCCCCTGAATTCATTTGATTGCCTGTTTCCTTGTTTGTTCCTATGTGTGAAGCTATTAATTTTTTAACCTGTTTATTTACAATAAGTTTTCCTATTCCTACTTCAGGAAATGAAGTATCGTTAGCAATTAAAGTTATATTCTTAACGCCTTTTTCAATCAATGCATCTACTAGTGTAAATGGGTTTTTGCATCCCAGAAATCCACCAACCATAATACTCATGCCATCATGTATCATGCCGACTGCTTCTTCTACAGAAATTACTTTGTTCAATCTGTTGCCTCCTATTATCTTTTTATAATTAATGAAGTTCCCTGTCCTCCGCCTATACATAAAGTTGCAAGACCTGTTTTAACATCTCTTTTGACCATTTCATATATCAAAGTAACAAGAATTCTTGTACCTGAGCATCCTATCGGATGTCCAAGAGCAATAGCTCCACCGTTAACATTTGTTTTTTCAGCATTAAGTCCTAAATCACGAACAACAGCCAAAGACTGTGCTGCAAATGCTTCGTTAGCTTCAACTAAATCTATATCATTAATTGTCATATTTGCTTTTGCCAACGCTTTTTTAGTTGCTGGAACAGGCCCATAGCCCATAATTTTAGGATCAACTCCTGCAGATGCGTAAGAAATTATTGTTGCCAAAGGTTTAATGCCTAAATCTTCTGCTTTTTCCTTAGACATTACTATAACTGCTGCTGCGCCATCATTTATACCTGAAGAAGTACCAGCTGTAACTGTTCCATCCTTTTTAAAAGCTGGTTTAAGTTTAGCTAAACTTTCAATAGTAGCACCAAACTTTGGAAATTCATCAGTATCAACAATTACAGGGTCACCTTTTCTTTGAGGAATTTCTACAGAAACTATTTCATCTTTAAATCTTCCACTTTTTATAGCCTCTTCAGCTCTGTTTTGACTTCTGACAGAAAACTCGTCCTGTTCCTGTCTAGTAATGTTCCATTGTTCTGCAATGTTTTCTGCAGTTATCCCCATGTGATAGTTATTAAAAATGTCAAAGAGTCCATCATGAACCATTGAGTCCACAATTGTTCCATCACCCATTCTTTGCCCCCATCTCGTACTTGGAAGAATATAAGGTGCCCTGCTCATATTTTCCGCACCACCAGCAAGTATTATATCTGCTTCGCCCATCATTATAGCTTGAGCAGCAAGTTCAACAGTTTTTAAACCCGATCCACAAACTTTATTAATTGTCATAGAAGGTACTTCAACGGGAATTCCCGCTGCTATTGCTACCTGCCTTGCTAAATTTTGTCCAATCCCAGCTTGAAGCACATTTCCAAAAATAACCTCGTCAACCAATTCAGGTGTAACGTTTGCCCTTTTTAATGCTTCAATTGCAACAATGGTTCCCAATTCTACTGCGGGTACATCTTTAAGACTTCCTCCAAAGCTACCGATAGGTGTTCTTACAGCACTTACAATTACAACTTCTTTCATTGTTTCCTCCTTATATTTGTTATTAATGATAATTAATATTGTTTTATCACTCGTCTATTAATCAAGCAAATACTATGCCAATATTACACTTTTTTTAATGCTGGTATTTCACTATTTCAAAACATTAAAATAATCAACTATGCATAAAACGCAAAAGGATGTAGCTGTATATCTACATCCTTTTGTGCTTTTTAATTATTATATAAAAACATTGGTTAATATTAGTCATTATCTACGTGTAGAACAAAATCTACAAATAGTATAAAAGTAGATGAAATTCTACACTATGCTTTTTACATCAATTCCATACCGAGCCAACTTTTTATATATTGCTGTTCTGTGTATTCCAAGCATCATCGCAGCTTTTGTTCTGCTGCCGTTTGACATTTTTATAGCAGAAATAATGGCTTTTATTTCAGCTTCAGCAACATTTTCTCTTAATTGCTTATTAACTGATATATGTTCTTCAGATATTAATTTATTTCTTATAGACTCAGGCAAGTGCTGCATGTCTACAAAATTGCTTGATGAAATATTTGCTGCTCTTTCTAAAACATTTCTCAGCTCTCTTACATTTCCTGGCCAATCATAAAGATTTAAAGCCAACATCGCCTTTTCAGTTACTATTTTAAAAAATAGTCCTACAGATTGCAATTGTTTGTTTAAAATATCTTCACACAATAGAGCAATGTCATCCGAACGTTCTCTTAATGGAGGTATTTTTATTTCAACAACATTAAGCCTATAGTACAAATCCTGTCTAAAAAGACCTCTCACGACCAATTTTTTTAGATTTTAATTTGAACAGGCTATTACTC
>NZ_JAWQJF010000124.1:0-4705 GCF_033447055.1 Sedimentibacter sp. | reverse complement strand
AGTAAACTCATCTTAAGAATATTTGCTTGCGTGAATCAAGATAGAGAATATGAAAAAAATTATTGCTATAAGCTTGTTTAAGTCATAGTAATCGGTACAGAGTTGATCGAAGCCAGAAAACTGTCAAGGTATGCTGAAATTAAATTACGTGCAGATGCGCGCGTCCGGGTGCAAGAACCATTACGAATTTGTCTTGAGTGCAGGAGCTAAGCAAAAACCGTGACAAGCCTATTAAACATACCGTCCGTGTTATGCGTTCGTGCTATTTAAAGAAGACTTTTAATTGTTACCGTAAATGGTTCAGTTCTAATATTATCACGGTGTAGATTCCCGTCTGCGGCTACATAAATTATCTCAGAACAAGCTGTAAATATTTCCTTTGTTCTTTCATCATTCCATAGAATCTCGTTAAACCGATCGCAAAGGCGGACCATTTCATTTGAATTTGGTCTCGGTAATGTATTATTATGCACTTTAAGGCGAAAGAGATATAGGAAATGATATCTTGCGGGTTTTAGTGTGGGATCTATGAATCCACTTTTAAATAGCTGGTCAAGTTTATAATTTGCGAAAGCTGCCACATAATACATTTCTAGTTTATGATCTTTAGCAAAGATCTCGCTACCTACAGATTTTAAAAGAGCTTTATAATTTCGAGTAGTTCTATGGGGATATCCTAAAAAGAATGAGGCATAGGCCCTAACTAACATCGTCATATTTGTAACACGAACCTTTTCAACACTATTGTCGGAGGAATATTGTCTTGAGCGTCTTTCATAGTATAACTTCTTTTCACCTTCAAATGTTGGGAAATAAGCTTCTAATTTTTTGGGGAAATCTGATAAAGCGAATAAATGCTCTTCAGGTACCTCAGTTTGTCTATTAGTGGCTTTAATTATAGAATTCTTAATTTCTGGATTATCTGTTGCAACTAGTCTAATGGGAATCTGTAACTTATCATTAAGACAGTCACGCGTTTCATGTAATACGAAACTTGTTTGACAACCATTTACCACCTGATAATCTTCGATAACAAATCTATTACCTGTAGGGATTATTCTTTTTGCAATAATTGTAACTCCGTTATTCAGTAGAGGAAAGTAGATTTTTTGCGTTTCATTTTCGAGGGTGGCTTTAATTTCTGAATTAACAGGATTCCATTCTTGCCAATGTCTAACATTATCATAGAAAAGCGATGTTATTATCTCCTCATTACTATTTTCGATTAATTTCAAATATTCAATCGAGTTTAGAAATCCTATATATGCCTGTTCAATCCCAGGAAGTTCTGGGAGTACAGTTCTCTCGGGAAAGTTAACTTCTGTTGAAATTGCATTTTTAGATTGTCTATAGAAGGAATGTATTTTCTCTGCATCTATACAATCGAATTCAACCCTTCGAAATATATTAAGTCTATTAATGGCTGTTTTTGCAGCATCTCTGCGCGCTACAAGACCTTGATCATCTGTCCAGCGACCTGTGGTGCAGTAATATATAAAGCATTGAGGATTGCCTTTTTTGAATTTACTACTTCGAGCAAAAATCTCATTTATAATTGCTCCTCTTAGCTTTAAATCGTCATTCTGTGGTAGGGTTGGAGTATCTGATAAAAAATCTTTTATTCCAAATTCAATTTGTCCAATTTTAGAAGTCGAAAAACCCTCTGTGCGTTCTGCTTGGCAAAATACAAATGTTACGTCAAGGTACCCATTTGTATTTGCTAAGTCATCGATTTCTTCAGGTTCAGTAACAAGGCATCCATTGACAATTATTGAAACTGTATCAATAGCGCAATCTCCGCCTGCTCCAACATGGATATCCTCAGATGAAAAACTTTCAGTGAAGTGTCTGGAAGTTACAAGATAACCTGTAAAATGTTCAAATGCAGTTTCTTCTACAAGGCTTTCTAAGCCATTTTGTTGAACAAATTCTGTTAGCAAGGATTTTGTTATTCTGTCCATTTTGATATTTATTTTGTGAAGGATATGTTGTTTATTTTGTTGATAATCATGCTGTCCGGTTGCTGCGCATGACGCATAACGGCCCGGCGGTATAATTAGAAAGCGTTACCCGGTGAAGCCATCCGGATCCCGATCCCGGTACTTTAGGTAGAAATGTGTCCCGGAGGCGAGCCGGGTACGGCGTGGTTTTTGCAATCCGGGTACAAAGTTTGGTGTGGGCTGGCGGGTTCGTGGTACAAAGTTTCCTAAGTGGCATATTATTAGTCCCGGTATTGTTATTTCGTTAACAGCAGTTGCGCGTTGGGTTTTGTCGAGCGTTGATTATCTGTCCGTTAGGGTAGGAGTGTTTTTTGCAAAAACCATGACGAGCTTATTAATTATACCGTCCGTGTTATGCTTAGGCGAAATTTAAAGTCACAGGTTAATGCAAAGTATTATTTTATTTAACCTTTGTTGTTCTGAATGAATTCATTAATTATTGGTTCTGCTTTTATAAAGTCAAATTCTTGAATATATAGATCAATCGCTATTGGAACCCCTCTGAAAAAGCTATTAGAGGAATCATTAGAAATTCCATTTTTTTCTAATCTATCTTTGAGTGAAATCACGGATATCTCAGTTCCAGTATAAACTCTGATAAATTTATTTTTTTCTTTCATTTTGTATTTTTTTATTAGAAGTGGGACTGTCTATAATTGTCACATGTATGCTAGTAAGTCAAAACGGAAAGAATTTTAAATCTGATTTTTGATTAGGTCTTCAAGTTCATTAATACTAGCAACTTTATTTTTTATTATTTTCCCTTTTTCATCGACTAGAACATAATGAGGAATCCCGGTAATATAATAGGATCTATAAAGAATATTTATCCAATCCCCTTTGCAAATTAGATGAACACCTTGAAAATCATTATCTTTAATTAGGCTTTCCCATTTTTTATTGTCGGAATCTACGCATACATTAATAAATACAATTTCGCTATTTTTATATTTGCGTTGAAGCGTATTCTTTTCTGGTATGCTCTTTATGCAAGGAGAACACCAAGTTGCCCAGAAATTTATGCAAACAAATCGCCCCTTAAAATCAGATAAACTCACAGTTTTACCAGCCAAATCTGTGAGTTTGAAATCAGGAGCCACTGCACCTTGGTTTAATGATTCTGTCTCTTTTGCAGTTTTTAGTTGATTTTTTTGATATGCAAATAAAACATTTAATAGGACAGTATCGCTAAAACTGGTTTTCGCAAATGTTATTAATGAGTCAACTCTCTTAAAATACAAAGCGTCATGAGTAGTGGTAGCTTCTTTAACAAGATTGGTGGATAAAAGAGCACCGATCCTTTGAGCAATGAAAAGATCTCTAATTTCAGAATGTAAAAATTTTCGGGCAAAGTTTATATTCTCTATAACTACATTGTAAAAAATTTCAGAAGTATTATTTTGTTGTGATAAAGTATCATATTTACTTGTAGTTAACATACATAATAAAAAATTATATCGTTCTGAATATTTAGCTTCCGGATTATCAATCTTGACCCTTAATTTATCATTAAAATTATCGGGTCGTGCTAAATATTGTTTATGAAACTGATATCGACTTGTGAATTGATATACTTTATCCACTGCTCCAGAATAATGAATATCTGTTTCCTCCATTTTTACATACCAATCTGGTAAATGTTCCATTTCATTGAATGTATATAAAGCTGTTAATCCTTTCTCTGTTTTAGCATCGACTCTTTTATTGTATTCGTTTATTGATTCATTGGCAGAAGGAACCGATGATGTGTTAATCTTGGCTTTTGTTAGGTAGTTCGAAATAGAGGCAGTTTTGCCTTTAAATAAAATATTATCTCTAATTTTTTTTGAAGCATCCAAATCTAACCAGATATCCAATGTATCTTTTGGTAATGCAAAGCAACTTGCATCTGAATTTGACATGATAAGTATTATTGTTGTAGGATGATTTATTGAAAGTTTAATGATACCGATAGTATCTCTTTCGAAAAACATATTCATTTTCACCTGTCCAAAAGGGAAAATTGTGTTATAAAAAAGTGTAAAATTTGCAGGGGATTTGCAGTTTTTAACGTGGAATCGCAAATATGAACAATCATTAAATGAAAACTTTGGTAATTCAGCATTACTCTGGTTGTTACATCCAATCAAAATGAGAATTGAAAAAAAAGTAAAAAAGATCAAAAAGTAGTTTTTCATGATACTTGATTTATTGGCGCCAATCTTGATTTTTACATTTTTACATTTTTTTGAATCTTAAACAAATATATAACGAAATATTTAGTTTAAAAATTTTGTTGCAGTCAGGTTCTATCTCTATCTAGGTTTTTGCCAGTCTCGGTAGGTGAGTAGTATGTGTCATGTCATGATATCTTTGTCTAGAAAACCTTGCAAAAACCACAATGGTTTGATTATCGGCGGATGCGGGTTTCGGTTTTATCTTATTTGTAGGATTTGTCAAGGTAATCTTGGTCGTAACGTGCTGGCGCTTAAGCATAACGGCCCGCTGGTATGGGGAGAAAGCGTTACACGGTTTAGCCACCGGTTAACAGTCCTTCGTGCTTTAGCCGAAATGTTGTCCCGGTGGCGAACCGGGTATGGCGCAGTTTTTGCAATTATTGGTGCAGTTTTTAAGTCCCTGTTTAACACTATCTTATTTTCAGCTGCCAAAAAAATTATCATTAAAATTCGATTTTTTGAATCTCACGGGAATTGTCCGGGTGTGGT
>NZ_JAWQJF010000123.1:0-11760 GCF_033447055.1 Sedimentibacter sp. | reverse complement strand
CCAAAACCTTTTGCTGTTCCTGTTAAAGTTTCTCCTGTCACAGTTTCTCCGACTAAATTATTAGCTACTTGTAAAAAACCAAATGACAACACAAAAACTAACACAATTAATAATCCTTTTTTCATTACTTCCTCCTTAAAAAATAATTAAAATATTATTACCCTTATCAAACTTTTGAAAAAGGTACTTAACTTTGTAGAATTTTTGACATTGTTCTCATCAATTAATCCACCATCATTTGATTATACTCTAATTTGTTGATTATGTAAAGATTATGTCTATATAAAATAATTTTTAAATAATTTTTTTTCTGCAAACATAACAATTAAGCTCTGACGAAAATTCGACAGAGCTCATATAAATTACTGTTTCAATGCTGCTAGCATCTTCTACAGCCTCTTCTTCTAATGCGATCAAGATGATAATCATCACATCTACATTCATAATGGTGTTTTTCATTGCATCTGCCAAAACCATAACCCAGGATGAACCAAGGGATTATATAACAAAACATATTATCACCCCTTTATTTTATATCTTTTATTATATCTAAATTTATATTTATATAAATCTTATATTTATTCTATTCACATTTATTACTTATGTTACAAAATTCTAACATTTTCTTCATTTTTTCATTAACTTTGAATGCCTCTTTAATATCCTTTAAGAGAATTGCCAAGAACTCTTGCCATAAGCTGCTGCATCATCAGGTACAGCAGTGACTATTTAAATTACATCAAAAAAACTTAATTGATCGCTTTCAGGAAGACCTTTTAAACAGCCGAACTTTTTTAGAAGTTCTATAGCAGCATTCCCTATCTTAGCACTTTTTCTTAAATCATCAATTGATTTTAATTCTTCTTCTCCATGAGCTGCATTGTATATTCCTTCTGCAGCTACTGCTCCCATACCTGATATACTGTTTAAAGGAGGTCTTAGGCCTTCCTCTTCTACCAGAAATTTAGTTGCATGGGATTTATATAAATCAATAGAAAGAAATTTAAAACCTCTCTCGTACATTTCCAAAACCAACTCAAGGTCATCATACATGTCTTTATCCTTGTTTGTGGCATCATTACCCAGCATATCAATTTCCTTGATTTTTTCCTTAACAACTTCTTTTCCGTTAATCATAAATTCTGCGTCAAATGCTTTTGCTCTTATTGTGAAATATGCTGCATAATAAGCTTGTGGAATATGAACCTTAAACCAAGCTATTCTAAAAGCCATCATTACATAAGCTGCAGCGTGAGCCTTAGGGAACATATATTTTATTTTTTTGCACGAATCAATATACCATTCAGGCACATCATGTTCTCTCATTAAAGATTCATAATCCGGCCATTTCGGTTCCTTTAAAGCTTTTCCTTTACGTACAGTTTCCATTATTTTAAAGGCGGCATTTGGTGGCAGACCTTTCTTAATAAGATAAACCATAATATCATCTCTGGTACACACAGCGTCGCTTATTGTGGTAACTATTCCTGAATCAATTAATTCCTTTGCATTTCCAACCCATACATCTGTACCATGAGAAAGACCTGAAATACAAATTAAATCCATAAAGGTCTTTGGCATTGTATCCAAAAGCATTTCTCTAACAAATTTTGTGCCAAATTCAGGAACTCCAAATGTCCCTACCTTGGAGTTAATCTGCTCAGGTGTTACTCCAAGTGCTTTTGTGGATGAAAACAATGACATAGTCTCTTTATCATCCATAGGTATAGTTAAGGGATCTACTCCCGTAATATCCTGCAGCATTCTTATTACTGTAGGGTCATCATGACCCAATATATCCAGTTTTAATAGGTTCTGGTCGATTGAGTGATAATCAAAATGTGTTGTGATAATGTCTGAATCAGAATCATCGGCAGGATGCTGTACGGGGCAAAATTCATAAATTTCCCTTCCCTTAGGCACAACTATTATTCCGCCGGGGTGCTGGCCTGTCGTTCTTTTAATACCAGTGCAGCCTTTTGATATTCTGGTTATTTCTGCCTTGCTCAATGTGATGTTTTTTTCCTCAAAATACTTTTTCACATATCCAAAAGCAGTTTTATCAGCTATGGTACCAATGGTACCTGCTTTAAAGGTTGTACCTTTTCCAAATATAACTTCAGTATACTTATGTGCTTTTGCCTGATATTCTCCGGAAAAATTTAAATCTATATCTGGCTCCTTGTCGCCGTTGAATCCTAAAAACGTTTCAAAAGGTATGTCTATGCCATCCTTAGAAAGCTTTTCTCCGCAGACAGGACAGATTTTATCCGGCAAGTCAAAACCATTTTCAACTCCAAAATTAGAAAAATCCGAATATTTACAGCTTGGGCACCTATAATGTGGAGGCATTGCATTTACTTCCGTTATGCCGGTCATGTATGCTACCACAGATGAACCTACAGAACCTCTTGAACCAACCAAGTAGCCATCTTCATTTGATTTCCAAACCAGCTTTTGAGCAATTATATACATTACGGAAAATCCATTTTTTATAATAGAATCAAGCTCTTTATCAAGACGAAGCTGAACAATCTCCGGAAGCGGATTACCATAAAGCTCATGTGCCTTCCCGAAAGCAATATCCTTAATAGTCTTTTCGCATCCTTCAATGTGGGGAGGGCATTTTTCATATGAAATAGGACTGATTTGTTCGCACATATCAGAAATCATGTTGGTGTTTTTAACTACAACTTCATATGATTTTTCCTCACCCAAATAATAGAATTCTTTAAGCATCTCCTCAGTTGTTTTTAAATATAACGGAGCTTGATAGTCTGCATCCTTAAATCCTTGGCCTGCTTCCAGTATTCGCCTATAAATTTCATCCTCAGGATCCATGAAGTGAACATCTCCCGTGGCTACTACAGGCTTATCTAATTTTTCTCCAAGAGCAACAATTTTTCTGTTGATGTCCTTTAAATATTCCTTATCCGGCACCTGTTCAGACCTTACTAAATAATCATTATTTCCTATTGGCTGAATTTCCAAATAATCATACTCATTTGCAATAGCTTCAATTTCCTCCTCGGATTTTCCGAGCAAAATTGCCTGATAAAGCTCTCCTTCACTGCAGGCGCTACCGATTATTAAACCTTCAGAATATTTTTTATAAAGGCTTTTTAATATTCGAGGTTTTTTGTAAAAATAATCTAAATGAGAATAAGATACAAGCTTATATAAATTCTTTAATCCAACGTAATTCTTTGCTAATATTATTGCATGAAAAGTTTTAAGTTTCTTATACTCTTCCTTCTTAGCTTCTTCATCAGATGCATAAGTTTCAATATCATCGAGAAACTCTGCTCCTCTTTTAATTAATTTTTCAAGCATCACATTAAATATCTTAACTGTAGTATCAACATCATCTAATGCTCTATGAGCAACTTCTACTTTTATCCCAAGATTTTTAGCAATTCTACCCAGCTTATAGGTTTTAAAATTCGGAAAGAGCTCATGGGCTAAAGACAATGTATCTATATAAGTAAAATCAAAGTCATATCCTAAATCTTTAGAAAAATGCTTTAAGAAACCTATATCAAACTCTGCATTATGAGCAACCAAAACACTACCATCAATAAATTTAAGCATTTTTGGAAAAACCATATCTATTTTTTCTTCATTTTTGACCATATCATCAGTTATGTTTGTAACCTCAACAACCCTTGCCGGAATTGGCTTTTCAGGATTAACAAAACTGCTAAATTCGTCAATAAGCTTTCCACCTTGAATTTTCATAATTCCTATTTCAGTAATTTTTTCTGTTAAAGGCGAGAATCCTGTGGTTTCCAAATCCAAAACACAATATGTTGTATCAATTCTCTGACCCTTTGAATTTGTTACTGAAGGTTTTTTATCAGGTGCCAAATAAGCCTCTACTCCATAAATTATCTTCATATCGGGATTATCCCTTCCCAAAAGCTTATGTGCCTCAGGAAATGACTGTACAACTCCATGATCTGTTATTGCAATAGATTTCATACCCCAGTTCATGGCTCTCTTTATGAGATCAGTGGCATTTGTCATAGCATCCATCTGACTCATTTGTGTATGCATGTGAAGCTCTACCCTTTTTATTTCTGAATTGTCCATTCTTTTAACTTTTTTTCTGCCTTCAGTTTCTATTATAGTATTGACAACAAGTTCAATCTCACCTGAAAATTTACTAAAGCCAGAATTCCCTGCAATCCTGACACCTTTGGCCTTTTTAAGCCTTGATAACACCTCTGCATCTTCGCCTTGCTTTAAAAATGACTTGCAGGTCATAGAACTTGTACCATCATATATATCAAAAGAAATCAATATTTTACCGCTTCGAAGTTCCTTAGATTCTAAATTGGATATTTCACCTTCAATGGCTATCCTGCCCTCATCCGGTGTAATATCTATAATTTTAATTATAGTATCTTTCATACTTGCATTTCTGCCTAATATCAAGAACGGATTGCTTTTTTTAACCGTTGAATCTTCTTTTGTTTCCTGCTTTATTTCTGCAGTTTTTTTAGTAATTTTAGGAATATTGCTAGGTGCAGATTTGACTTCCTTTTGAATATCCTGCATTTCTTTAGTAAGTGCAGCCTCTTGCATCCTTATAAATTCTTCACTGCCCACTCTATCGATAAAATTTATTTGATATGCTTCACCGTACAAATTTTTTATATATTCATGAATTTTCTTATCGTAACCCTTAGCTTTTAAAGGTTCTGAAATAGCACTCTTAAAATTAAAATTTATTGCATTCTCAACTATTTCATATTCGCTATTGCTAAGCACTGCCTTTAATGCAGGAAATTTGTCTGCCAGCAATAGTACAATATTTTTTATTTCCTCTTGTATAGGTTTTTTATTCGTTCCTTCAGCATAATTTACAACTATTTTAGAATCGTCCAAAGCAAATCTTTTTTTTATAAAGTCATTAAAGCCTTCCAACTCTCTTATTTCAATATATTCATCTGATTTAATTTTCATTTCCAGGGTTTTATTTTTTTTGTTTAATACCACCCTTTCTACTAAGGCGACATTTATATTACCCCCAGCTTTATAATCACTAAAAATTTCTTTAATTCTTTTCATCTTATGTTTAACCTTCTTTAAAAAAAGCTTCAAGTATTTTACTATTATATAACATAAGCCTATAGTTTGACAATTTAATTTACTTTCTATTACAAAAATTTCTTTGTTCTCATTATCGCCCTTTTCTGCATTACTTAAAAATAATGTAATAAAAAAGCAATACTCATAACAAAATAAGTATCACTTTATTTTTATCTAAATCTACAATTTTTATCGAGTTTATTAAGCATCAAAACCAATCACTTTATTTTTCTATTCCAACTCTTGAATTTACTCCATCGTTATAATAATGCTTTATTTCTTTCATTTCTGTAACTAAGTCAGCACGATCTATTATCTCCTGGGGAGCATAACGTCCTGTAAGTATAACCTCTGTTTTTTCAGGTTTTAAATCCAAAACCTCCAAAACTGCCTCAACTGTTATAAGTTTAAAAAATAATGCTGTATTAACTTCATCGAATACAACCATATCATATTTCCCTGAAATCAAAACATCCTTCATCTTTTTCAGACCATTCTGAGCATCCTCAAAATCCTTTTCAGATGGCATTCCTCTAACAAAACATGCACCACCGAATTGTTCCATATCAAGTCCCGGAAGAAATTCAGAAGCCTTCAGTTCGCTATAATACTGACCCTTCATAAATTGTCCAAAAAATACCTTGTTTCCTGCACAAATCGATCTCAGAGTAATACCAAGTGCAGCTGTAGTCTTACCCTTTCCGTTACCTGTATAAACTTGAATATAACCTTTTTCTAACATACTTTCCCCCTAATCCTCCAACTAGATACTTTTATTTATATTCCATATTAGTATAACACACTTTTCCATACTAATAAATTTATATTTTTATAGTCTAAGTATTACTAAATTTTCATTATATTGAAACAGCAACAGGTATATTACCCTGTTACTGTTTCATCTTATTTCTTAGGATTATTTTATAACTTTATTACAAGAATCTTCCAAAAATTTTTCTGCGTCCATATGCAGACCCAAGACCGCGACCTGTACCAAAGCCACGACCAATTCCTAGTCCCATTCTGCGTCCAATTCCTATTCCAAAACCACTACCTATTCTTGTTCCATATTCACCGTTGTTGTTTACTCCTGTGCAATTTCCTAAACCTCTGCCTGTCATTGGACCTTGTCCCATAGGACCTGTTCTATCTCTTCTTGGCATATCAATCATCTCCTTCAAAATTCTCTAATTAAGCTCTAATCATTGTCGTACCGCAATTTGGGCACTTCTTAGCAGTACATGTCTCTCCACGATTATGCTTTACTTTTGTACCACATTTAGGACATTCACAATAACCTTCGGGACCCGCGCTTGCAGGACCTCCCATTCTTCCTCCAAAATTACCAGTTCCTGAAGCAGGACCTGTTCCATCTCTTCTTGGCATATAAATCACCTCCTAATGGTTTTGGGCATATGTCATTTATAATATAATTATACATCGTTTTAAGCATATGTCAATAATTATTTTAATTTTATTTTAATTATTTTAAAGTTCATCAATTTCTGCTTCATTTTTAGGTATCGCGCAGGACGTAAGCAATACTATAACTAATACCGAATACATCAAAATAAATTTTATCATGTTTCGCCTCGGTTTTTTACTTATTATTTGAATAATATATTTATTTATACTTATTAGTAAATTAATATATACGAAATCTGAAATAATTATCCTCTACACCTAATTTGTAGCATTTAGTTAGAATGCCCTTCCTTCTAGTTTTTTTTTATTATATCCTTGACATTTCTTTCGTTAACAAATATTCCTTTAAATTTTTCTAAATTAAATCTCTTAGTAAACAAATCGCATTTACATAAAAATAAATAATAAATATTTTTTTCACAGCCAAATAGTGTTTCAAAATTTCCTTGTCCTTTTGAAATTATTAAATCAGCATTATCAATTACATTTTTTGACTTTATATTTATTTTATCTAGCTGAGTTCCTGGTATATCAGTTCCATTTTCTATAACATTAACTATACTGCAAAGTCCTATTTCGTTTGCATCAGTAATAGTTGCATCGTTATAAATAGGTTTTCCTCTTACAATAACATCTATAACAAGTCTTGGATAATTTTCTTTCAATACTTTAATAAATATCTTGTCAAATACTATTTCCCCTGCATTATCAACAATATATACTATATGTTTGGAATTATACAAATCCTCTTTAAAACTCTCATATTCTTTAATATTAATTTCTTGTTTTTCAGCACTCTTGATTATTTTTTTTAATTCATTAATATCTACTTTATCCATAGCTCCAAAATCTATAAAATTACCAATCATCGCATATTTCATAGCTGTAAGAATATTATCCTCAGACATATATATGTTTGTTGAAATTTCTTCTTCCATGGAACACAAAAGATTATTATATTGCTTTTTTATTTCATAATAAATATCACTTAAATTTAATTTACTATTTAAAATTCTCATTATCTTTGCCGCGATATATGGAGCAGTATCGTTTTTATCAGACTTTGAAATTATTTCAAATACTTCTTTCATAAATTTTAATTTTTTATCTTCATCAGTTTCATGCTGACTAAACAAAAAATCAGCTTTTTTAATTGTACAATAAATACATTCTAAATTAATATCCATATTTAACCTCATTTCTATATTTTTCAAGCAATGTTTCATTTAACCTGGGCTTCAATGACTTACCATTGATTACTTATTACATTTGCATTACAATTTTCATAGCCGAATCTCATAAAGAGTACCGGGGATTATTTATCGGGGTGAAGCCTTATTTAGGCGGGGTACCTCAACCCTAATCCATCAACTAACCTGGAAGGCTAAGGAGGATAAAATGAAGAAAAATGCTATCAAATCAATTCTATTAACCACAAGTCTAACTATCGGATTATCGTTTTCAGTATCTGAGGCCACATATGCAGCAACCTACAAAACTGTCAGTGGTGATTCACTATACAAAATTAGCCGTCTTTTCAACACAACAGTAGGAAATTTAATGGATGACAACAACCTCAGAATCTATTACTTAAGCATTGGACAAGAACTGTATGTTCCCTGCCAAATTTATTCTGTCCAAAAAGGGGACACGCTGTATTTAATTTCAAAAAAATTCAATATAGAATTATCTGACCTGAGAAGAGCAAACAACATTTACACAAATTACATAAACATCGGTCAGATACTTAACATTCCAAAGACATTTGCTGCAAAGACTGTTTCAGAGCCGGCAGAGGTTCCTGTAACTGAAACGCCTTCATACACAGCCGAAGATCTTGACATTCTTTCAAGATTAATTATGGCTGAAGCCCAGGGACAGCCTTATGAAGCTCAGGTTGCTGTTGGTGCTGTAGCAATGAACAGGGTTGAAAGTGAACTGTGGCCAAACACCATAAAAGATGTAGTGTACCAGAACATAGGAGGATATTTACCAGTTCACGCCCGTGGTCAATGGCTGGATCAATAATCCTGCCAACGCACAAGCCATACAAGCTGCAAAGGAAGCATTAAACGGAGCTGACCCCACAAACGGAGCCATGTTTTATTACGACAACACAACTACCAACCAGTGGATTCTAGCAAAACAGGTGGCATTCAGGTCAGGAGCAATGATTTACGCATACTAAATCTCCATGTTTATAGTAACTTCTACTTCAATTTTAACATATATTTATCTTTTATACAAAAAATTAATCAGCATTATCTTAAAATATCTTAATTTATATTCATTAGTAATTTATTGTAAAAAAATTTAAATTTATGTTTAAAGATAAAATTCATGGGTATAAATAGAATACGACATCAGTTTACGTTAATTCTAACAAATTCAATACAATTACCAGTTGTCTTGGTTGAATTCGTGGTCTAACCCGTTAACAGTTAGATTATATATAGCGGCTAAACCAAACAAGAGTAAAGAGATTGGTAGGGTAGTAATTAAGTGAAATGTATGTTGAATCTTTACCGAGAGGTATTGAATGGATATCCAAGAAAATAAGTAGCGCCTGATATCTACTAAAATTGATATTTAGGCGTTGCTTATTTTTTTACTGAAATATATTCATATCATTATAACTCATACTCATACTTCTGATTTTTTATAATAAAAGCTAAAGTCAACTTGGTTTACTTTTTATTAGAGGAAGTATTGTTGCTACTACAAGAACTGCTAATAACAAAAACGCCATGCCATTAGTTTCAGCAAAACCACTTGGTGCAGTTCCTTTTATAACACCGGAAACTTGAAGTATTATCCCTACAAGACCTATTATGGAACCACCCGCAACAAGACCGGAAGACAAACTTATACCATTTGAAACCTTAACATCTTTTTCTTTTTCAGATTTTGAAGTTTTTTCTATTAATAAGCGAACTAGAGCACCAATTAAAATTATAGAAGTAGTGGATATTGGCAGATAGAAACCTATGGCAATTGTCATTATAGGAAGATTTAATAAAAACAATACAATTCCCATAACAACTCCTAAAATTATCATAACCCAAGGCAGCTCTCCAGATATAATACCAGCAGTTAAAGTTGCCATTAAGTTAGCTTGAGGCAGAGCAAAGGTAACATCATCACCAGTTAATGAAAGTTGGCTCGAAAGTAACAGTATAGTACCAATAACAACTGCAACACCAACTATTGATGCAATTGAAAAGTACTTTTGCATTTCATTTTTATCTCCACCCAATATAAAAGAAACCTTTTGTGATTGACAGTAGCCACCTGCAATGGCTATGGCAGTAACTATGAAAGTACCGAATAAAAGTAAAGATTTGTTATTTTCAGGACTCACCCATCCCAGCGCAACAAATAATAAAGTTACAAGAACTAAAGAAGCTATGGTCATTCCAGAAACAGGAAGGTTTGAAGTTCCAATAGTACCAGTCAAACGTCCAGAAACAATGACAAATAGTAATGATAAAAATAAAGATAAAATCGAAGCAACTAAAGACATTAATATATTTCCATCAGAAATTAAAAAACCCGCTAAAAATCCAATTATTATACCACCTAATAATATTAAAGTTCCAACAGATGAGCTATCGGCATTTTTGGTAGATTTAGCACTAAGGGTTTCTTTTATAGAAGAAATAATAGTTGGTATAAGCTTTATCGCTCCTATTAAACCACCAGAAAGCATCATACCTGCACCAATATATTTTACATAACTACCAGGTATATTTGAAACATTCATAGCATTTATAGCAGTGCTCGGATTATTCCATACAAATGAACTGCTTTGACCAAGAGCAGTAAAATAACCTATTAAAGGCAAAATACCGAAGTTAGCTAATATAGAACCTGCAAACATAGTTAATGAAACATCTAATCCAACTATAAATCTTATACCCAATAACAGGGGGTTAACTTCAATCTAAAATTTCCACTTATAGAAAGTTTCGTTCACATAGCTTACAACATTATTAGCCACATTTAAAAATGAACTGGTTACAGCAGTTATAATACCACCTATCACAAACCCTATTCCCATAAACTTTATTGACTCTCCGGCGCCTTCAGAAGCAACAAGTGTTTCTGAAATGGCCATTGACTCAGGGTACATTAATTTTCCATGTTCTTCTACGATTAAGTATTTATGAACGATAGAAGCTATTCCAATACCAAAAAGAACTCCGCCTGTGCCAACTACAAAGCCTTCTATGAAAGAAACATCTGAACCTATCAACAAAATTGCAGGCAATACAAATATTATACCACTTGCAACGGATTCACCACCGCTTGACATACCTTGTATTAAATTTTTTCCAAGAAGCCCCTTCTTTTTAGAAAATGCTGATATCAAAGCTGACCCTAAAATAGAACCCGGTATACCAGCGGCAACTGTAAGACCAGATTTCATGCCAGAATAAGCAGTAGATGCTGCAAATAAAACAGCTAGGATTATCCCTATTATTAAAACTGCACCATTTCCACCTAATTTGGAACCGCTGGATATATATGGAACATAATCTTTACCAGGTACATTACCATATGCGTCTTTAGATAACTTTTTATCCATTAATACCTCCGTTAATTTCATTTATTAGTTTATTTTATATTTTTTAATATTTCCAACAAATATTCCCATGTTCTCTGTACTGAAGAAATACTCATACTTTCATTTGGTGTATGAACATCATATAAATTTGGTCCAAATGAAATTGCATCTATTTCGCCAAATTTTTCTGCAAACAGCCCGCATTCAAGACCAGCATGTATTGCAGATATATTAGGCTTTTTATTGTACATTTTTTCATATACACTTTCAAAAATTGTTCTTATTTTTGAATCAGGATTGTATGCCCATTCAGGATAACTTGATTCGCTAGCTACATTTCCACCATTAATCTTAGCAGTTACAAATAATCTGTTATATAATTCATTCTTCAAACTCCTGACAGAGCTTCGAATTGAGCTTATGAATTCAACCCCGTCCTTATGTGTTGTAACAACTCCGAGATTTAAAGAGCTTTCCACTAATCCTTTAATATCCATGCTCATTGAAGTGACTCCGTTAATAATTAAGTATAAATAGTTAACTATATTTTCAGTTGATTCTTTTGAAATCATTTGTGAAGGAAGATTCTGTAAAACTTCAAATTCTACTCTTATATCAGGATCTGGAGTTCTCAATTCATTTTTAAATATTTTTTCACACTCAAGTATTTTATT
>NZ_JAWQJF010000122.1:0-18958 GCF_033447055.1 Sedimentibacter sp. | reverse complement strand
TGATCTTTATTAAATAAAAATCAATCTATTTTTTTGTAGTTTTTTACAATTAACACTTAATTAATATTGTTTATTTGAAATTTATAAATAATTTATTACATCATCTATTTTTATAATGTAAGTTTATAAATTTCTAATTTTTTACCCCCATGTTTTCGGAGGTTTCCCTGGTACTTGAGTTTTGAGTTACTATGATTTCGCTATAAATTTTGTATTGCAGTTCTTGCATGTTACTAAAATTTTTCCTTTTCCTCTTGGTACACGGAGCTTTTGCTTGCAATTTGGACATTTAATATATTTGTAATTTTTACTTGACTTAATAATATTATATTTTCCTTTTGACCACGATTTTATCGGATTCCAATATTCGAGGAATTTATAGTTCTCTTTTTGTCTTGCTAATATATTTTTAGACATAATTCTAAATATGCAAGTTAAAAATATTATATATGTAAGAGTAATTAAAGAATTGAATTCTAATGCATCACCTATAAAAGTAAATATCATTCCTAAAATTAGAAGTGCCAATGTAAGCTGGTCGGTTCCGTATCTTCCCATCATAAAGTTTCTTAAGCCGTTCATTTTATTTCATTTCCTTTCTAGTCATTGGTTTCCTGTACAATTTCCGGATTGATAAATTGTGGAGGATATAATGCTTTTGTCAAATCTGTTTCATCTACAAAATTAATTAAATCATTGCCGTTTAAAGTTATTTTAATGCTATCTACACCCGGAATGGATGTAAATGTATATATGAAAGAATCAATCATCATATGCTTTAAATCATTCTTATCGTTATAAGCATTTAATAAATTTTCATTAAAATCTAAAATAAGCATGCTACCTTGTAAATTAGTGCTTCTAAGCACAATATTTTCAGGTATTGGATTTATTCCGTATGGAATATCTGCATCACTGTATGCATCAAACATTTTCTGAGCTTTCATTTCAATAGTATCATCTGATTTTATCCCGACTTGTTCAGGATAAATCTTATAATCAAACAAGTAATATCTGCCGTCAATTTTATAAGCCATGTATAACAAATAATCCTTTTCATTATTAGGCAATGCATTTATTTCTTCACTGGAAAGTCCATGAAAATAAGTATCTACTTTTTTTCTGTCAACGGTAAATGTTAAGCTGTGAATTGGCCAATATTTGTCAATCGCAAAGATTGTTTTAGCAAATTGATCATGCGATAATATTCCTCCTGTGCTGCCATTGTTGTAACTTACATATGAACTTGGAATATCAATTACAACATTTCCGTTGTTATATGTAGTATTGGTAACATCTCCAATCAAAGTTTTCATACCGCTGTTCATTGGACCATTTTGCAATTGTTCTATTGCTATCCTTGTTATTGACTTATCTTCAACAACAAATCTTGTAACAGGGATTAAAGTATCTGCATTTTCTGTGGTAAAATAAAGCGTCAATCCTTTGGTTCCTGATTGAGCAACATTTGAAGCAGGGTAATAACTGCCTTCTGTGTCGTAGGTCACTTTAATCGTAACGGAAGATTCTTTTGAATCAGCTATTAAATTTGAATGAAATACTAAATTATACTTTCCATCTTCAATATCTAGCTTTTCTTGACTGATATCCAATGTTGTCACCATTGGATTATCTTTGTTTATTGAAATTGTCATGTTGTTGGAAGGTGAAACAAGTTCAAGATCGTTTAGGCCGCTTTTTATTAAAGTGCTTTCTTTGTATACATCAACTGTGAAAACATTGTCTGAAACACTTTTTATTACTTCTTCATTTAAAGACACATGATTAATTATCACTGATTTTGGATTGATTAGTTCTTTTTTGTCTGCTGCAAGACTTAAAGTGCTTTTTTCAATTGGTGTTTGAATTTCAATTGTGTCCCTGTAGTCTATAGGTGAAAGATTAAATAAATATGTAGATGAAAACAAACCAATCAGTGCTATTATTAAAATATTGCTGAATATTTTCATATAGATACCTCTTTTGTAATTATATAAACATATTATATAACAAATCTTAATAAAAACAAATAAAATATATTATTAATATTTTAAAGTATATTCAGGGATAGCACCAACAAAAAAAGTTCATATAATATAATAAAATATATCCGAGGTGGTTGTTATGGACAGAAGAGGTCCAGACCAAGATTTAATCAATAAAATGCAGGATGCAATTGAATTAGCATATTTGCTGAATAAATTGACAAATAAAAATTACTATGATGATTACTCAAAGGATTATCTTATAAAAATGTTGGGTGATATGGATTCAATTAGAAGTAATTACGACAAATTTAAATACAGAGACTTGTGCAAAGATAATGCAAGACTATGCGGTAGACATTGCGACAGCTCCTATATAAATAGAAATGAAGGGTTTTTGGATAAAATAATATTTTTTTTAAATTCATTAAATGATTGAAATTAAAGTAACACTTAAACGAGGAATTGAATAATATATAGAAAAATTAATTTTAGGAGGTACTATATGTTTAACAATATATTAGGAGATAGCGGAGACAGTTTACTATTCTTTTTCTTGCTATTGGTAGTAATTGGATGTGCTTGCTGCGGAGAAGATGGTTTATTAGGTGGAATTGGAGGATTTGGTGACAATGACAGCTTATTATTCTTCTTCTTATTACTGGTAATTATATTCTGCAACTGCGATAATGATAAACACGGCTGCTAGTAAAAAGCAACATAGTACATGTGTAAAATCTTCCGGAAGATATTCCGGAAGATTTTATTGTATTTATCATAAGATACTTCGCTTCGCTCAGGATGAGCGATTCACACCAAATCTAAAAAGCCAGATTTGGGTTCTCTGCTCACCCTAAATACTGTTCAAACCAATTTGTCATTTCTTCCAGTCTTCTTACTCTGTGGCGTGGTTTGCCGCTTCTGCTCAAATCTTGGTTCTCACCTTTAAACAGGCACAGCCTTGCATCAACTCCGTGATATTTTAAAGCAGTGAACATTTGGAGTCCTTCTGCCAGCCAGCATCTGTAATCTTCTTGAGAGTGTATGAACAATGTAGGAGTTACTGCTTGATTTGCATATTTAATGGGTGAATGGAACCACATTTTTTCTACATTATCCCATGGAGTAGATAGTATTTGGTCAGCATTAAAATAATATCCTATATCAGTTGTTCCAAATTTTGAAATCCAGTTTGATATGCTTCTTTGTGAAGCAGCACATTTAAATCTGTCAGTGTGACCAATAATCCAATTAGTCATGAATCCTCCGTATGAACCGCCGGTAACACCTATGCGGCTTGAATCAATCTGAGGATATTTTTTTAAAACTAAATCTGTAAATTTCATTAAGTCATCATAATCAATTGTTCCATATTTTCCTCTTATGTCAGCAAACTCATCGCCTCTGCCGTCGCTCCCTCTTGGATTGCAGAAAAATACAAAGTATCCTTCATTAGCCCAAAATTGCATTTCGTGATAAAATACTTCTCCATAAACTGTTTTTGGACCTCCGTGAATATCAAGAATACCGGGGTAGCATTTATTTTCGTCAAAGTTTACCGGTTTTAAAATATAACATTCTATTGTGATACCATCGTTTACAAATTCAAATCGCTCTGGAGCAACTATATTTTTTGTTTCTGAAATTATTTCATTAAATTTTGTTTTTTGTGTTTCAATTCCAGAATCTAATGTGTATATTTCTTGAAGCTTTGTTCCTCTAAGTCCAATAAAAATTATTCCATCATTGCATACGTCAAAACAATCAATTGAACCAAAGTCTGCAGTCAATTTTTCTATTTTTCCGTCCATGGAAAGTTTTTTAATAAATGAACTCTTGTTTTCTGTTGCAACGAAATACAGGCAATTGTTCAGTACTCTGTAGTCTTTTCCACCACCCAAACGGCAGTCTGATCCGATTGAATTGTGCATTCCAAAGTCGTGACAGCTTAAGAGATGAATTTCTTCATCTTTAAATGTATAGAAGCTTAAATTTTGATTAATCCCGTATTTATCCATTAAAGAGCCTGAAAAAACAATTTCATCTCCCACAAATTCAGCAAAATCTATGGCGTATTCATCATCCTCCACTATGCATTTTGCCTGACTTGAATACAAATTATAAATATAAAGTTCATTTGTAAGTTCAAGTTTATTAGTATAGTTTTGTGATACATAAAGAGCTTTTCCTTCTTTTACAGAACATAATGTAATATTTTCGAATTGTTTTGAAATAGGAACAATATCCTTGGTTCCTTTGTCAAACAAATAAAGTCGGTCTCTTTTTTTGTTCGTAAAACCGGTTCCGTTAGACCAAAATGGAATTTCATCAAGCACTTCATAATCCTTGTTTTCTTTAATCATGTCAATTGCTTTTGATTTATCTTCTCCCTTGTGGGAATGCAAATTGATGCCGTAATGATCATATGTAGCAGTTATTAAGAATTTTTCTTCAGCAATTTTTTTTATATCACTCACATTCATTGGGATACGCATATATTCATATGATTCTCCACCATGTATATTTATAGCATAATAAACTGTCCATTCCTCTCCGTCTTCAATTCTTTTTTTTAATTTTTCATCTCTCATAGAAGAGAAAAGAAGTGTTTCATTGTCCAACCAAATGAAGCTTTTTTCATTGTTCATAGTTGTAAGTTTCTTATATTCGGAAGTAATACAGTTGTATATCCAAATGTTAGACAAATATTTGTTTTCTTCATAATCTGAGGTATTAACTACAAAAGCGCCATAGTTTTTATTAGGAGAAAGCTCTAATCCCGATAAAAATTTATAATCCAGAAAATCTTTAAGTTTTAAGTTTTCCACAATATGCCTCCTCTGCTAAATTTAAAATCATCATAGCAATATTATATAGTTTCTTTGACATATATGCAATTAAAAGTATTGTGTAAAGTTAGGTATTAGTAGTATAATCATTAAGATAACATTATGGGAGCGTGAATAAATGAACATTGAATTAAACAGAGATTTCACTTTGAATCTGCTTGAAAAAATCATTAATATACCTAGCCCCACGGGCTTTTGTATGCATGTGATTGAATATATAAAAAATATTTCTTTAGAATCAGGATATAAATTTGAAAAAAATAAAAAGGGAAATGGAATCATAGAAATAGAAGGATTGGATAACAGTTATTGTGTTGGAATTCCTGTTCATGTTGATACTCTTGGTGCAATGGTAAGATCTATTAATTCCGATGGAACTCTAAAATTTACTTCTATTGGAGGTAATATTTTTCCTACACTTGATGGAGAATATTGCAAAATCCATACACGAAATGGACAAATATACACAGGAACAATGCTTTCAACTTCCCCTTCGGTACATGTATTTCCTGATTCTAAAAGCAAGGAAAGAAATGAAGAAAATATGGTTGTAAGGTTGGATGAAGTTGTAAAAACCAAATCCGATGTACAAGCATTAAATATTGCAAACGGTGATTTTATTTCCATAGAGCCGAAGTTTACCATAACAAGCTCAGGTTTTATAAAATCAAGATATATGGATGACAAAGCTGGAACAGTTTGTGCTTTAAGTCTTATGGAATTGTTTAACAGGCTTGGAACTAAACCGAGACATAAAGTGAAAATAATTATTTCTACATATGAAGAAGTTGGACATGGATGTTCAAGCATTCCAGGTGACATAGATGAACTAGTTGGAATTGACATGGGATGTGTAGGTTTAGACCTGTCGTGTACTGAGCAGGATGTTTCCATATGCCCAAAAGACAGCTCAGGTCCGTACGACTATGATATAACTACTAAATTGATCAAATTAGCTGAAAAACATGAAATTGGCCATGCTGTTGATATATATCCAATGTACGGCTCAGATGTATCGGCATCCCTTAAGGGAGGAAACGACATAAAAGGAGGACTCATAGGCCCTGGAGTACATGCTTCTCACGGAATGGAAAGAACTCACATAAAAGGAATAGAAAATACTATAAAATTAATATATGCATATTTGACAGAATAATTCTGACATATCATAAAGAAAGGACTTGCATGGAAAATTTATTATTCTCATTAAATGTTGTTTCGCCTATATTTTTACTCATGTGTGTAGGAGCTTTTCTCAAAAAAGTAAAAATATTTGATGATGATTTTTTAGTAAAAGCAAACAGCTTTGTATTTAAAATATTGTTCCCGGTGCTTCTTTTTAATAATATTTACAAAAGCGAAATAGCAGAAGAAGTAAATGTTAAATTAATAATTTTTGCTATTGGAATAGTATTAGTCACTATTGGAATATTATTTATAATCGTACCTAAGTTTGAAAAAGACAATAAGAATAGAGGCGTAATTATTCAAGGACTTTACAGAAGTAATTTTGTATTGTTTGGAGTTACATTATGTACAAATATTTTTGGAGAATCGGGTTTAGGGGTAGTAACTACCATCGTAGCTATAATAATACCTATTTATAATTTCATGGCAGTTATAATATTAGATGTATATTCTAATGATAAAAGCAATTTAAAGAAAACAGTTATAAGCATTATGAAGAATCCTTTAATAATTGGTTCAATTCTTGGTATAATTGCTTCTGCATTAAAGATTAAACTTCCTGAATTTATGGAAAATACAATTTCCGACATTGCTAAAGTGGCAACGCCTTTTGCCTTGATGCTTCTTGGAGGAGATATAGAGATAAGAAACATACGCAATAATTTAAAATATGTCACTGTTGTTGTAATAGGAAAGCTTTTGGTAATTCCGGCTTTAGTAAGCTTCGTGACAGTTTTATTTGGATTCAGGGGAGTAGAATTAGGAGCGATATTCAGTATGGTTGCACCGTCAGTGGCTGTTACAAGCTATACGATGGCGCAGCAATATGACTGCAATTATGAATTGGCAGGCCAACTGGTGTTTGTTTCAACGTTAGTAAGTCCATTTAGCATATTCTTATTTATATATTTTTTTAAAACTGTTGGCTTGTTTTAGGAGGAAAAATTGGATATTAAACCATATAAAAAAAGTTTTGACTATTCATATACATTTGGCATGTTCCCAACTGTCGAGTTAATAAATTCCAGGCCTGGCGTTGTTATAAAAGTCTTGGTAAGTTCCAATTACAGGGCAGATACAAGTTCAATGGATATTTTTGAGCTCTGCAATAAATTCAATATTAAAACAGAAATTAATGACAAAGTTATTAACAGAATAAGTGATAAAGAAAATTGTTTTGTTATTGGAGTTTTTGCTAAATACCAATGTGAGCTGAAAAGCGACGAATCTCACGTAGTCTTGGTAAATCCAAGCAACATGGGAAATATGGGTACAATTATAAGGACATTGACTGGATTTGGTTTAAGCAATTTAGCTGTAATAAGTCCAGGAGTTGATATATTTGATCCAAAAGTTATAAGGGCTTCAATGGGAGCAATATTTAAAATTAATTTTAAATATTATGAAGATTTTAATCAGTATAAAGAAAATTTTAAAAATCACAAAATATACACATTCATGTTAGATGGAGCTATATCATTAAAAGAAGTAAATCATAATGCTGATGAAAAATTTTCCCTTGTGTTCGGCAATGAGGCGACAGGCTTGGATTCGAGCTTTTCTAAAGTTGGAATAAGCGTGCTTATTAAGCATACAGACCGCATTGATTCTCTTAATCTTACAATAGCTGCAGGAATCGCTATGTATCATTTTTGCAGTTAATAAAAATTGGAAAAAAATCATCTAAATTGCATAAAAAGGATAAATAATAACTGAGGTAATGTTAATAATATATTGTGGTAGCAAAATGTTGCTAACTATATTATTGTGAAGGGATGATTAAAATTAAATTTAATAATAATCAAAACAAGGATAAAAACAACAATGAAAAGTTGTTTAATTGGGAAGAACAGGCGAAGTTAGACAGTCAGCAAAACTTTAGGAATCAGCAAAAACAAATGAACAACGATTACCAGAACAACAAAAATAATAATGGCGCAAATAGTTTCAACGATCTAGCCAACAATAACAACAACAAATTTGAAAACAAAAACAATAACAACAGGTCTGACAATAATAACAACAACAACGAATTTGAAAATAAAGATAGAAAGGGTAAAAAAAGATAATAACAATAATTTAAGATAATATTTTAAAGGAAGAACATCATTCTTCCTCAGGTTTATGACAAATAATAATTTTTGTCAAGTTTGTCAATAGTCTGAGGGAGAACATAGTTCTTTCTTTTTTATATTATATTTTTGATATCATCAACCATTTTTAAAATGTTTTCATTATCAATATAAGTGGGTTTTCTTTTATCTGTTTTAAAATTCTTTCTAACAATATTCATAATTAATTTATCATGCAGCCTGTAAGGCTTAACATATAATTTACCCCCAAAACACTGAATAGATACAGATTTATTTAACAATTTTTTTGGAAAGTTATGAAGAAGATATTGATTTGCTTTTTCCGGGAAACCGCAGCACAGGTAAATAGCAGTATTCATATTCATGAGCGTGTCCAGATTATTCCCTATAAAATTCTTTACAGCATTATGAATGATGTTAAATCTTATACAGCTTCCGATAACTATAGTGTCATAATCGGATAAAACGGGTATGCCTTTTGTTAAATCTACAATATCTGCATCTGGTAGTTTTTCAGCCAGCAACTTTGCACATGTTTCTGTTGTTGAGTTGTAACTTGCGTATGCTATTAGAATTTTCATATTCTGCTCCAATTTATAATATACACAAAATGATAATATGATATTGAACAATTGTCAAGATATGTATTGTGATAAAATTGACATCTGCAAAAATTACATTTATAAAAATGCAAATAACATGAATGGCAATAGTAGTTTTTTTCACGATTAAAAACTATTGACAACAATGGAATTTAAGCACTATAATAATATTGTTAAAACAAATAATTATTTATTTGTATCACATAATAATTTATAAATATAATATTTGAGTGATAAGCTTGGGAGAGTCCCGATGGGCGCCGAAGAAGCAAATTGCACTAGTCGAAGTGTGACGAAACTTTCAGGCAAAAGGACCTTGCTTGGACAATACTCTGAATACCTAAGACAGAGATAATGACGTAAGTTATTGCCTCTGTCTTTTTTTACACATAGCATAGTGATTGACTCATCAAATTTTGAGTCGTCTGCTAATAAATTTATCAAAGGAGTGATTAAGTGAAAACAACACCATTATATGAAAAGCACATGGAGCTTAAAGGTAAAATAATTGATTTTGGAGGTTGGGCGCTTCCTGTTGAATATTCCGGTATTATTCCTGAACATGAAGCTGTCCGAACAAAAGCTGGTTTATTTGATGTGTCCCATATGGGCGAAATTACTGTAAAGGGCGAAGACGCTGAGAAATATGTGCAAATGGTAGTGACAAATGACATTTCCGTACTTACAAACAATCAAATTGCTTACACTACAATGTGCTATCCCGATGGGGGAGTAGTTGATGATTTATTGGTTTATAAGTATAGCACAGTTGATTACTTATTGGTTGTTAATGCGTCGAATAGCGATAAAGATTATGAGTGGTTGAAATCACAGGTTTTTGGAAAAACGGAATTGAAAAATGTATCCGGAGATTATGCTCAGCTTGCACTGCAAGGACCAAATGCACAGTCAATTTTACAAAAGGTTGTTGAAATAGATTTAAATGGTATAGAATTTTATCATTTCCAAGACAACGTAATAGTAGGAAACATTAAAGCATTGATATCGCGTACTGGTTATACCGGAGAAGATGGGTTTGAATTGTATTTTGCTTCAGAAGACGGACCAAAAATGTGGGATTTGCTTCTTGATGCAGGGAAGGATGAAGGTCTTGTTCCGGCTGGCCTTGGAGCAAGAGATACACTTAGATTCGAAGCTGCACTTCCTCTTTACGGACAGGAAATTGATAAGGATATAACTCCTTATGAAGCAGGACTTGGTTTTTTTGTAAAACTTGCAAAGGATGATTTTATTGGAAAAGATGTTCTTGCAAAACAAAAAGCAGAGGGAATTAAAAGAAAAGTGGTTGGTTTTGAAATGGTAGACAGAGGCGTTCCAAGAAGTCATTATGAAGTTTTTGCTGACGGGAATAAAATAGGATATGTTACTACGGGAAGTTATTCTCCAACATTGAAAAAAAACATAGGCCTAGCTTTAATAGATGCTGAATATGCAAAGGAAGGCACTGAAATGGAAGTTGTTATAAGAAATAAAAACTTAAAAGCAAAAGTAATAAAGAAACCATTTTATACAAAAAAATACAAGAAAAATTAATAATTGCTGTTTTATTTAAAAAATTTAAAAATAAAAATCAGGAGGATATTATGAAAGTATTAGAAAGTTTAAAATATTCAGAATCACATGAATGGGTTAGAGTTGAAGGAAATAAGGCATATATTGGAATTACTGACTATGCGCAGGATCATTTAGGAGATGTTGTTTATGTTGATTTACCTGAAGTTGATACGACTGTAGAAGCAGGTGATCAATGCATAGTGCTTGAATCTGTTAAGGCAGCTTCAGATGTTTTTTCTCCATTGTCAGGAACTGTAGCAGAAATAAATGAGGAGTTAATAGACAATCCAAGCTTAATAAATGAATCACCATATGAGTCTTGGCTTATAGCTTTAGATATAACTGATCCAACTGAAATAAACAGCTTGCTTTCAGCAGAAGATTATAAAAATATATGTGAATAAAGGAGAAGTCATGACGAGATATATCGGAAATACTGATGAAGATAGAGAGCAAATGCTAAAAGAAATTGGTTATCCAGACATAGATTCTCTTTTTAAAGCTGTTCCTGATTCAGTGCATTTAAAAGGAAAATTAAATATTCCAGAAGCATTGTCAGAAATGGAATTAGTGAAAAATATAAAAGAATTATCTAATGAAAATTTGAATACGGATGATTATGCCTGCTTTTTAGGAGCGGGTACTTATGATCATTATATACCTGCAACTATTGACCAGTTAATATCAAGACAGGAATTTTACACAGCATATACTCCATATCAACCGGAAATCAGCCAAGGAACCCTTCAGGCAATATTTGAATATCAAACAATGATATGTGAGCTTACAGGATTGCCTGTAGCAAATGCATCGATGTATGATGGTGCTACAGCTATGACAGAAGCTGCAATTATGGCATGCGAAGCAACAAAAAGGTCAGAAATACTAATTTCAAATACAGTACATCCGGAAAGCCGCCAAGTATTAAATACATATGCACAATTTAGAAATATGACAGTAACAGAAATAGGGTACAAAGACGGGCAAACTGACATAGACGATTTAAAATCAAAGTTAAACAAGAACACTGCAGCAGTAATAATTCAAAGTCCGAATTTTTTCGGCATAATTGAAGATATTGGAGAAATTGTTGATTTAGCTCATGATAATAAAAGCTTATTGGCAGTAAGTGCAGATCCTGTCTCTTTGGCAATTTTAAAAAGTCCTGGAGAATTAGGTGTTGACATAGCTGTAGGAGAAGGGCAATCGCTTGGAAATCCTTTGAATTTTGGAGGACCGTATTTAGGTTTCATGGCTGTTACTGAAAAGCTTATGCGTAAAATGCCAGGAAGAATTGTTGGCCAGACATCAGATTCGTTTGGAAACAGAGGTTTTGTACTTACTATGCAGACTAGAGAACAACATATAAGAAGAGAAAAAGCAACATCAAATATTTGTTCAAACCAAGCATTAAATGCTTTGCAAGCTACTATGTATTTAACATTTATGGGTAAAGAAGGCTTAAAAAAAGTAGCGGAATTATGTATTAATAAATCACATTATGCTTATAATGAATTAATTAAAACGGGAAAATTTAGCCCTGTATTTTCAGCACCATTTTTTAAAGAATTTGTTTTAAAAAGTGAAATTCCCGTTAATGCGCTGAACGATAAATTGTTAAGCAATAAAATTATTGGAGGATATGACATAGAAAAAAATTATCCTGAACTTAAAAACGGATGGCTTGTTGCAGTTACAGAAAAACGAACAAAGCAGGAAATAGATGACTTGACAAGAAAGGTGGCTGAATAATATGCAAAAACATAAAGCTTTAATATTTGAAATAAGTAAAAAAGGCAGAAAAGCATATTCCCTTCCTGAATGTGATGTACCCGAAATTTCAATAAATGAAATTTTAGACATTAAATATATGAGGGAAGAGGCACCTGAGCTTCCAGAAGTAAGTGAATTAGATGCAGTTCGTCATTTTACACAGCTTTCACAAAGAAATCACGGAGTAGATTCCGGATTTTATCCTCTTGGAAGCTGCACAATGAAATACAATCCAAAAGTAAATGAGTTGGTAGCAAGATTTGATGGTTTTACTAAAATACATCCATATCAGTCTGAAAAAACTGTTCAAGGTGCTCTAGAACTTATGTACAATTTAGATGCCTTGCTCTCCGAAATAACAGGCATGGATGGCTTTACACTTCAGCCTGCAGCAGGAGCTCACGGAGAATTGACAGGATTAATGATTATTAAGGCGTACCACAGAAACAGAAAAGATAATAAGAGGACAAAAATTGTTTTACCTGACTCAGCACATGGCACAAACCCTGCATCTGCAGCAGTTGCCGGATTTGATGTTGTAGAAGTTAAATCAAATGAAAATGGTTTAGTGGATATTGAGTCTTTGAAAAGTGTAATGAGTGATGAAATAGCTGGTTTTATGCTTACAAATCCAAATACACTGGGCTTGTTTGACACTAATATATTGGAAATATCCAAAATAGTTCATGAGGCAGGAGGTCTTATGTATTATGACGGAGCAAATGCCAATGCAATATTGGGAATTTCAAGACCGGGAGACATGGGATTTGATGTTGTGCATTTAAATCTTCATAAAACATTCAGTACACCTCATGGTGGAGGAGGACCGGGAGCAGTTCCTGTTGGTGTAAAAAAAGAACTTGTTCAATTTTTACCGGTACCGGTTGTTGCAAAAAAAGAAAATGAATACTTCATGGATTATGACAAACCACTTTCCATAGGAAAAGTTAAATTTTTGTATGGAAACTTTGGAATCTTGGTAAGGGCGTATGCCTATATTTTAAGCATGGGGCCGGATGGCATCAAAGCAATTTCTGAAAATGCAGTTTTAAATGCAAATTACATTGCTAACAAGCTTAAAGATAAATATTATTTGCCGGTTGACAGAGAATGCATGCATGAATGCGTACTGTCCGGTGACTGGCAAAAAAAGAAAAATGGTGTATCAACTTTAGATATAGCAAAAAGACTATTGGACTTTGGATTCCATCCACCAACAATTTATTTTCCTCTTATAGTTTCTGAGGCTATGATGATTGAACCTACAGAAAGTGAGTCAAAGGAAACATTGGATGAATTTATAACAGTTATGAGACAAATAGCAGACGAAGTGGAAAACAATCCTGAAATTGTAAAATCAGCTCCTCATACAACTATAATATCAAGGCTGGATGAAGCAACAGCTGCAAGAAAACCGATATTGCGATATAACAAGCAGTAAAAACAAAAGTTAATATGTTAATAAAGGCAGGTTAAAAAACCTGCTTTTGTTAATTACTAATTGACACACATAAGTTTTTTTGATAATCTAATATAAATATGAAGGTCGTACGTAGAGACCAAAAAAGAGGAGTAATAAAAATGATATTGATAGTTGATTTCGGTGCACAATACAGTCAACTCATTGCTAGAAGGGTTAGAGAAGCCAGCGTATATTGCGAGATAGTACCATACACATATACAATAGATAAAATTAAAGAGAAAAATCCAAAGGGAATAATACTATCTGGAGGACCAGCAAGTGTTTATGTTGAAAATGCCCCAAGTGTGACTAAAGAAATTTTCGACTTGGGAGTGCCAATTCTGGGCATATGCTATGGAGGACAATTTATAGCACAGGAATTTGGAGGCAAGGTAAAGAGAGCTGATTCAAGGGAATACGGAAGAACTAAACTTGAAATTTTGTCAGATGATAAATTATTCAGTGATATTGACCAAAATTCTTTATGCTGGATGAGCCATACTGATTATATTGAAAGAGCACCTGAAAGTTTTGAAATTACAGCAAAAACAGAAACATGTCCAGTATGTGCCATGAAAAATGAAGCTAAGAAAATTTATGCTGTTCAGTTCCATCCGGAAGTTGAGCATACAGAAAAAGGAAGAGAAATTATAAATAATTTCGTGTACAATGTATGCGGTCTAGGCAAAGATTGGAACATGGGTAATTTTTGCGAAGAAGCAATAGCAAAAATAAAAGCCCAGGTAGGTGACAAAAAAGCATTGTGCGCAATGTCTGGAGGAGTTGATTCTTCAGTTGCAGCTGTTATGGTTCACAAAGCCATTGGTTCAAATTTAATATGCGTATTTGTAGATCATGGTCTTCTTAGAAAAGATGAAGGTGATCAGGTTGAACAAGTTTTCAAAGACAAATTCAAAATGAACCTTATCAGAGTAAACGCAGGCGAAAGATTTTTAGGCAAGTTAGCAGGTGTATCAGATCCTGAAACAAAGCGTAAAATCATTGGCAATGAATTTATTCGTGTATTTGAAGAAGAAAAAGAAAAATTAAAAGAAGAATTCGGACATATAGATTACTTGGTTCAAGGAACTATTTATCCTGACGTTATAGAAAGCGGAACTGCAACAGCTTCAGTAATCAAGAGCCACCACAATGTTGGAGGACTTCCGGAAGATGTTGACTTTGAACTATTAGAACCATTAAGACAGTTGTTCAAGGATGAAGTAAGACAAGTTGGAAGAGAACTTGGAATACCAGAAGAAGTAGTTGAAAGACAGCCATTCCCGGGACCAGGACTTGCAATTCGTGTTTTAGGCGAAATAACAGAAGATAAACTTAAAATTGTAAGAGAAGCTGACTTCATTTTCAGAGATGAAATCAAAAAAGCAGGCTTACAGAATAAAATATGGCAATACTTTGCAGCACTTCCAAACATCAGAAGCGTAGGAGTTATGGGAGACGAAAGAACATACTCACACACTGTTGCACTAAGAGCAGTAAACTCAACAGACGGCATGACATCAGATTGGTCAAGAATACCATATGATGTATTAGAAAAAGTAAGTAACAGAATAGTTAATGAAGTAGACAATGTAAATAGAATAGTTTACGACGTAACAAGCAAGCCACCTGCTACTATTGAGTGGGAATAAAAAATAAAAACCTTGAAAAGCTTGCAAATAGAGCTTTTCAAGGTTTATTTTTTTGTTCATCGTACATAAAACGTACACTTTTAAAATTTTTTGTTTTCATCTATGGAATTGCCTATAGATTTTTGGTTAAGCAGTTGAAGCTTATCAGATACTTGACTTTGTTTGTTTGGATATAAATGTGAATAAGTGTTTAATGTTGTTTCAATATTTTCATGACCAAGTCTTTCAGATATTAACAAAGGGGAGAACCCCATTTCTATTAAAAGTGATGCGTGTGAATGTCTTAAATCATGAACTCTTATTTTTTTAACACCTGATTTTTTACAACCTCTATTCATTTCATGCTGTAAGTAAAATTTTGTTGTTTGAAATAATCTCTCATCAGGTTCATATTCATATAATTTGCTTACATATTCTTGAACCAGGTCGCATAAAAAAGTTGGAATTGTAACAACTCTTTTGCTTTTGGGTGTCTTTGGCTCAAGAATTAAATCTTCTTTATTAAGTCTAGCATAATTTTTAGTAATACTCAATGTTTTATTTTCATAATCGAAATCACTTAGTGTTAATGCTAATAATTCGCCTGACCTAATGCCTGTCCAAAAAAGAATCTTAAAACATACCTTTGATATTAACTTATCTTCCACAGCAGCAATGAACTTATTAAATTCAGCAACAGTCCAGAATTGCATTGAATCAGCATTCTTTTTTTCCATACTTCCGCATGTTCTTGCAGGGTTTTCAGCCAAGTTATAATATTTACCAGCAAAATTAAATATAGCTGAATAACCGCAATAATTAATGAATTTTGGAACTGTTCTTTAGTCTTGTGGAAAAGATAACTGTTTTTGATAAAAGATTATTGATAGTGAGATTATTGGATGGGACAGAGATAGAAGTTGAAATTAAATAAAGGTAGAATTTATTGCCGACCTTGATAACCATGAATGTTATTTATGTCGGTTTTTTTATTTGTTAATTTATCTGTATGGAATTGGAAAATTTATGTTATAATGTTATTGATTAATATAAGGTTTTAATAAAATAATAGGAGTGTCTACTTGACACTATCCTCATACAATTTAGGGGTATTTTTATGATAAAAAATATTTTGACTTTTTTATTTGGCATATTTGTTAATGCTTTGATGGTAGGCCTTCTCATTGGAGGAGTATGGATGGTTTTATATTGTACTTATTATTCAATTAAATATTTCATATCTTCTGTCAAAGTATCTAATGGTAATAAGCACAAAGAAAAAGATAGTCAGAATACGACTGAAAGCATTAATCAATCCCAACGAAGAGAAAAAGAACTTATTGAATTAATAAGCAAACAATATTATATTATCGAGGATAAAATTTCTTTTAGATGTTGTTATAAAGTTAGCACAGAATACATCATGATTCTCCTATCAAATAAAAAAGTTTTCCAAAGCAACAATAAATTTTCATGTACTGTAACTCAAATCAATGACTCTGGTTTTATAAAATATGATGTAGATATAGAGGTAAAGTATACTCAAGGTTTTAAGGTTTTGATAGCTAGCATAAATCCGTTTCTTGAAAATAAATTAAACAGTACTGAACTTAAGGTATTAGGTGAGATAAAAAGAATATATGGTTTAATTATAAATCCAAGGATGAGTCCTTATGAGAAGGAAAAAGCAGTACATGACTATTTGATAAGAGCATCAATGTATGATGCGAATGGACTTAATAGTAATAATATTTTAGAGGTGTCACATACTCCATATGGATTGCTGTTTAATCATATGGGTGTATGCGATGCTTATGCTGAAACATTTCAAATATTTATGTATTTATGCGGGATAGAATCTTACGTTGTAATAGGTGACACTATTTCTAATATTAATAAGGAGTATAAGCATGCCTGGAACATTATAAAATTAGAAAAATTTTATTATCATGTTGATGTTACTTTCGATAATCCAGGCCCTATGCAATTTGGACAAGTAGATTATAAATATTTTAATAAATCGGATGTTGAAATGGAAAAAACACATACTTGGGAAGTTATGCAGTACCCTTTTTGTTTAGATTATTGAAATAATAAAAACTTAATAACATTTTGCGGAAGAGTGTTTATAATATATATACTTTTTAGTTAGATTTAAGTAAGGGGGAAATTTAACAAATGACCATTTTGGAAAAAATAAAAGATACATTCAAAGATTGTCAGATTGGCACTGAATTTACTACACAAGAAATTATTAATAAGGCAGTTTTAAAACATGGTTGTAATCCTGGTAGTGTAATACCTAGTGACTATTGTTATAACCGAATTAATAATGGGATTGATTTTGAAAATTATTTACATTTATTTGAGTATATGGGTAATAAGACATATAAATTCTTAGGCGAGAATTATCCTTACAACGGCACAATATTTCATAAACCAAAAGGAGGATTTGAAATAGCCATTGGAAAATGGTCAAATGGAGTAATTCATTATGAGTCTTATGATGGTCTTCAAATAAAAGAAGAAAAAATAAAAGATACTGATAAAAAGTCTATAAAACACAGAACCAAAAGGGATGCAAGTGTAAAGTTAAGGTTTGATGTTTTCAAACGAGATAATTTTAAATGCTGCATATGTGGTGCTTCACCTGCAAAAGATCAAAGTGTAGAATTGCATATTGACCATATAATTCCATGGTCAAAAGGCGGCGAAACTGAAATAAACAATCTACAAACCCTTTGCTCAAGATGTAATTTAGGAAAAAGTGATTATATGTAATATACGGAGGTTAGCAGTGGATATTTTATTAGAAGAAAAAGTAAAAAGTGATATAGAGAGATTATGTACATACATTCCATATTTTGAAACAGCAACAAAACAAAGTGTTTGTGAATGGCGAGGTGGTGGTAAAATAGGAGATAATCTTTATGAAATGTCTTATCCTAACTATGATGAAACTTTAATTGATTTTACAGAAGATGTTTATAAATCAAGTCTAATGTGTAAAGATTATTTGGATATCATTAACCTTCATAGTATATATGATGACGATAAAATGATAACTGCCTTAGATAATGATGATTTAGTAATTACAAGTGCTATACTGACATTTTACATAAGACAAGAACGTTTTTGTGATGGATTATGGGCTGTAGCTGTAGATAAAAAAATATTCTTAAAGATTTTGAAAAGGCTTAAGAAAGTAATTGATATTCAATAAACAAAGACAATTGAAAGAAGGTATTTGAATGAATAAGGAATTATCAGCAGAAAACGTAATATTAACTGACGAAGAAGCTTTGAAAGAGTTCTTATTGGATATTGATTGTTTGAATTCTTTGAAACCATGGATATCAAGAGTAAACATTTTCGATGTGCTGAAAGTTTCAAGGACTGAAATCAGGCACAGTAATATGTTGTCTTGGCTGTTAGATGCAAATGAAAATCATGGATTAAACGATAATTTTATTAAAAATATACTGCAAATTATTGTTAAAAAAAACAGGGGATATTTTGAATCAAAAAAAATAAATGTTCTTGAATTGCTAACTCTGGATTTTTCTAATTTTGTTATTATGAGAGAGTGGAACAATATTGATATATTATTAATTTCAAAGGAGGACAAGTTGGTTATATGTATTGAGAATAAAATAGGCTCAGCAGAGCATGACAACCAACTTGAAAGGTATCAAGAAAAGGTAGAAGCAACATATCAAAAAAGTGAAGGTTATGATGCAATATATATTTTTCTTACTCCTGATAAAGATGAGGCAAGTGATGCTGATAATTGGATATCA